>DAISZW010000002.1:2878-4053 GCA_036824595.1 Ignavibacteriaceae bacterium | reverse complement strand
CTGCCGAACATGAAGAAGCCTTCAATAAATAAAAGGATACCGGTCGCAATGAGCATCCATTCTATTTTAACGGAATCTGCGATGGGTCCAAACAAAAGCATTCCCAAAGGCATCATCGAGCTTGATATCATTCCATATACACCAAAAACTCTTCCGAGAAAATTTTCTTCGACTTTCTGCTGAAGCAGAACAGTCGACGGTGTATTGAATGCAGGCAGAGAAACGCCGATAAGAAACATAAAGAAAAGATAGATCCAAAAATTAGGAACAACGCCGAAAGCTGCGGTACAGATTCCAACTATAAGAACCGAGAGAACCATTGTATGAACTTTATTTTTAAATCCTCCCCAGGATGCCATGATTGCGCCGCCTGCTGCCATACCAAGAGAAAACAAAACTTCAATTGCTGTTAAACGCCAAACGTCGTTTCCGAAACTGCGGGCTACCTGCAGCGGGGTTAAAAAAGCAACCGGTGCAATCAAAAAAAAGAAGACTACACAGAATATAAAAAAGCTCATTACATACCGGTGATTTCTAATGTAAATAATTCCTTCGTGTAAATCTTTGAAATAAGTTGTGGTCTGCTTTTCCAGAGCCTTTGCATGAACCGGTATATGCAGAAAGAAAATTAATATGGTAACTGCAATAGCTGCCGTAACAACATCTATAAAGAAAATAACGGTTATGCCGGCAAATATAAGCAGCGCAGCGCTGACCATCGGCGAGATAAGCATAATAACAGATTGGATACTGGTGTATATTCCATTAATTCGCATGAGCTTTTCGCCGGGTACTAGCTGCGGAATTAAAGCTCCTACTGCAGGAGTATGAATTCCTGTACCGGCAGCTCTGATACCTGCCGCAATAAAAAGAAGCCAGATTGCATCGTATCCGGTTAAAAATAAAATTGCCAGAACTAAAGTTGCAGCTGCAATACCGGAATCTGCTATAATTATTAATAATTTTCTATTATAACGGTCGGCCCATACACCGCCGAACGGCGATATAAAAAAAGTTGGAAGAATCCCGGCAATAATATAAATCGTCATCATTACGCCTGACTCAGTCTCCAGAACTACATACCACATTATTGCATATTGAACCAGCATTGATCCGAAAAGCGATATGCTCTGGCTGACAAGGAAGAGTGAAATATCTTTTTTCCAGTTATTCAT
>DAISZW010000002.1:0-2778 GCA_036824595.1 Ignavibacteriaceae bacterium | reverse complement strand
CGGTTATATTTATTTCTGTATTGTATTGGCGATAATCCTGTAAGTCTCTTAAATGTTGTCCGGAATGCTTTCGTATCATTATATCCGGTTTCATACATCACTTCATTAATATTTTTTCTCCCGGTTTCAAGATTTTTTTTGGCTGCTTCTATTTTTACCCGCTGAATATATTCAACAACGGTATTTGCGGTAGCTTTTTTAAATCTGCGCTCAAGGTTTCTGCGGCTTAAAGCAAGCATTGATGCCAATTGATCAACGGTTATTTTAGTCTGAAAATTATTCTCAATAAATTCCTGGGCTTTTTTTACCGGTTCATCCTCATGCCCTTTCTGGCCGATAAATATCATGAACGGAGACTGGCTGTCGCGCCGGAAATCTATTTGAAATGCTTTTGCACAAAAAACTGCTGCTTCTTTCCCCGCATATTTTTCGATAAGATATAAAATAAGATTTAAAGAAGAGTAAGCGCCTCCGCTTGAGTAGATTCCATTTTCGTCGGTGATAATTTTATCTTCAACAAGGTTTATATCGGGAAACATGCTCCGGAATAAACTTGCAGCAAGCCAGTGAGTAGCACATTTTCTTCCGGTCAGCAGGCCAGTAGATGCAAGCAGAAATGCACCGAGACAAAGGCTGGCCACTTCCGAGCCCTGTTTGTACTGTTTTATAATCCAAGGGATAAAGTCTTTATTGTCTGAAATAGCTTTGCTTAATTCACCATACATTGCCGGAATGATTACAAGATCTGTTTTTTCAATTTTCTCTAGAGGTATTGTTGAGATTGTATATAGTCCGTCATTTAATACCGATTCTTTCGCAAGACCGGCAAGTTGAATCTTAAACATAGGAGCTTCTCCTTTGCCGGTTAAATATTGATTCACCTCAGTAAATAACTGCCGCGGACCTTCAATATTCCCCATGATCGCACCTTTTGCTACAATAATGGTTATGTTCTTCATAAATAATTTCTTTTAGTGTGAATGAAAATAAAATTATATAGAGGTATTGTCGTAATCAATCCTTTTAATTGCCGGTTTTATGGACATCACATCCGGTTTTGCGGCAGCAGAAGTGTTTGATTATTGTTGACGCATTTAACCATTTATATTGCCGTAATTACCCCTTAAAAAAATCCGGTATTACATATATGTTTGCAATAAAAAGGCCGAGATGCTAAAAATTAGCAGACCTATTCTCAAAGACGCACCCTCTCATTGCGCGTATTATTTCAATTTACCGGCGGAGGAAAATCTATTTGACTCTTTAGAATCGAGCAAAAGGCTTACGGCAGAATTAATAAAAACTATCCCTTCCTCTTTTGAGGAATATAAATATGCACCAGGAAAGTGGACTCTGAAGATGGTTCTTTCTCATGTTATAGATACAGAAAGACTGTATTGTTTTAATGCAATGCTTTTTTCGCGGAAGGATAAGGTGGTGTTTGCCGATTATAACAACTGCCATATTTGTGCATTAAATGCAAATACAAATCAAAGGGGAATGAATGAAATATTTGAAGAATATCTGGCAGTCAGGGAAGCAACAATAAGATTATTCAGCTATATGACCGACGATATGCTCGATCATAAAAACAGCAGAGACGAATTTGTTTATACTCCCCGAAGCTTAGGCTGGATGATAGCAGGGCATAACATTCATCATTGCAACGTAATTAAGGACAAATATTTAAGTAAAGTAATATCAGATTGACGAATTCTCTGATTAAAATATTTACTGATAAATTGAATAATTCAGAAAAAAATAAGCAGCTTATAAAAAAATTGAATGAAGCATTTTGCGAGGGAAACAGGAAATTTATTTTGATGCATCTGGCCGATGACATTAAATGGAACATTGTAGGAATGCCGCCGATCAACGGGAAAGAGGATTTCCTTAGAGTGATGGAGATGATGGAATCGGCTGTCGGCGGATTTCCCAGCATCACCATTAAAAACATTATCTCCGAAGGAGATTACGTTGTGGTTGAGAGTTCAGGCAGCAGTAAAAATATACCGGGGAAGCCATTCAATCCGTCGTATTGTGAAGTTTACCGGCTTAAGAATGAAAAAATTCTGGAACTAACAACTTATGTCGTAGATACCGAAACGAATCAATAATTAGGAGAATAGTATGTTTAAAAACACAAAAGCATTCAGCGGTTTTTCAGTAAATGATATTGGAAAAGCTAAAGAATTTTACGGCAAAACCCTCGGGCTTGAAGTTTCCGAAGTTGCTGAAATGAAAGGATTGCTGAATCTGCATATAAAAGGTGGAAACAGGATATTGATTTACTCGAAGCCTAAACACACTCCTGCATCTTTTACTATTCTGAATTTTCCCGTTCCCGATGTTGAAAAGGCAGTTGATGAATTAACCAAACGCGGAATTAGTTTTGAAATTTATAATGAACCGGGTTTTAAGACAGATGAAAAAGGTGTTTTCCGAGGCGGAGGGCCCTTGATAGCATGGTTTAAAGATCCGGCCGGAAATATTTTGTCTGTGATTGAAGGAAAGTAATTAATAGACTGCTTCAGAATAAAAATTATGTTATATAATATGAGAAAGCCGTAATAAACGGAAAAGATAACTTCTGTTTATATTCAACTATTGTGCTCGGTCAAATTTCATAATCGTAAAATCTTTTAAATTTACTTTTCCAAAATAATCCTTACTTGATCCTATATGAAATAACTCAGGCGATTCACTATTACATTATTTGCAGATGCTAAATTCTTAAAATAAATTCTAGTAAAATGAAAATCAGGATTATTTTATTCA
>DAISZW010000169.1:5728-7400 GCA_036824595.1 Ignavibacteriaceae bacterium | reverse complement strand
TGGGATTTAATTACTTGATTCACGGCAATATTGATGATCACCATGCAAAATTTCCGGATCAGCCGGGATGGGGTACGGAAGAAACAACAGGTTCCGGTACACGCGGCATTTACGAAGATGACAGACTCAACGGACACATGACTCAACTAGACCGTCAGCCGGAAGGTGTAAGCATCGAACGCGCTGTAAAATTTTATGATTTGAGGAAATTTCTTTCAGGATTATTTTTCTGGACAGGCTTTGATTACTGCGGCGAACCCAATCCGCTTAGGTGGCCTGCAGTAAGTTCACAATGCGGTATTCTCGATTTGTGCGGATTTCCAAAAGATATTTTTTATTACATGCAGTCTGTATGGACGGATAAACCTATACTCTATATTGTCCCTCACTGGAACTGGCAGGGAAAGGAGGGAAAGCATATCAATGTTTGGGCTTACAGCAATTGCAGTGAAGTCGAACTTTTTCTTAATAATAAAAGTCTAGGGAAAAAGACAGTAGAAAAACTTTCACACCAGGAATGGAAAGTACCTTATCAACCCGGAGTTTTAATCGTACGCGGATACAATAATAAAAAAGAAGTAATCAATAAAAAAATTGAAACAACAGGCGAACCTGCATTAATTAAATTAATCCCGGACCGAACTATTATTAATGCAGATGGAGAAGATATTTCAATAATTAATGTGCGAGTTGAAGACAGCGATGGAAGGATTGTCCCGACCGCAGATAATGAGATATCTTTTGAGATTAGCGGCCAGGGAAAAATAATCGGCGTCGGCAATGGTGATCCCGCAAGTCACGAACCCGATAAATTCTTTGAGACCGTAATAACTGCAAGGATTACCGGCTTGAAGGAACTTGCAGTGAGCGATCTGAACAGCAGGCCAGAAACCGCGGCTGAGGTGGATGACAGTAATTGGAAGCAGGCATTTACTACGCAAAGCAGCAATTGGAGAGAATACACCGATTCACTCATCGTAGTCCGCGGAACATTTGAGCTGCCGGAATTTAAAGATGCCGCAGAGATAAATCTTTTCACAAAAAGCATTGTGGATAATCAGTCGATTTATGTTAACGGACATCTCATTGCTGAAAACATAATGAGGGATGATCCGAATCAATCATATTCTCTTGATCCTGCCATACTAAAAACAGGCAAAAATGTATATGCAGTAACCGGACAGCGATTCAGAAAGCGCCACCAGTGGGATGAACCCAACACAGATCCCGGATTGCTGCAGCTGATTTATCCTGCAGGACAGTGGAAGCGCAAAGTTTTTAACGGACTTGCACAAATTATTATTCAAGCCGGTTTTCAGTCCGGAGAAATTACACTTAATGCCTTATCACCAGGATTAAAAGAAGGAGCAGCAAAACTAAAAACTCAACCGGCATTGCATAGAGAAGCAGTGAAATAAAAAATTTAGAACTAAAATTTCACAAATTTCATCAGCTAATTTTCTTTCATAAAAAAATTTTAATATTTGGAGGATCATTTTATGATCATTGATTCAATAGAAAATCTGAGCAGCTATCGATCTATAATTCCCAATGTAAATTCGATTGCCGGTTTTTTAAATGAAAAAAATATTTCTATCCTTGAAGAAGGTAAATATCAGATAGAAGGTGAAAATGTGTATCTGATTATTCAAAATTACACTACAAAACCGGA
>DAISZW010000169.1:0-5628 GCA_036824595.1 Ignavibacteriaceae bacterium | reverse complement strand
GTTATAAAAGTATCAATGCAATCCATTACAATGTAGTAAATGAATTTTTGTTTGGAACAAAAAAAATTAAGAAAACCCTATAAAATCTTTATTATATTATTTTATTGAGAATTTAAATTTATTTCAGCAAACTTAAGCCAAGGCATAAAAATCTTAATGAAGAAAGAAGATCAAAACCGGCTGATTGAAGAACTATTTTTATTGCAGCGTGTGGGGCAGAAACTAACTTCTAATTTTAACCTTGATGCGCTTCTTGAAGAAATAGTTAATGATATTTCCCAAACATTCGCATGTTCCAGACTGGCAGTGCTGCTGAAGGACAACCAGACTAATGAGCTTATAGTAGGAGCAGACTGCGGCGGCGATACAAATATGTACTTGAAAGGCAAGCGGTTTAAAATTGGTGAATATGGAATGGTTGGACACGCAGCCGCAACAGGTGAAACATATTATGCACCGGATGTATCCATCGATCCTTATTATCGTGTCAGCGACAGCCAAACCCGCTCTGAAGTAGATATCCCGCTTAAATCCCATGGTGAACTGATCGGTGTATTAAATGCTCAGCATAAAGAAACGGACGGCTTTTCCCCCGGCAGGATACATCTGCTGGAAGCATTAGCAGGACACATTACCACGGCAATAGAAAATGCAAGGATGTTCGATAGGGAACTCAAAGAAAAAGATAGAATATTAGGAGAATTAATCGAAGCGCAGCGGATACAGCAGATGTTTTTTCCTTCTCAGTCCCCAAAAGCTGCCGGCTTTGATATAAAAGGTTTTTGTCTGCCCTGCCAGGAGGTAGGTGGTGATTGGTATGATTATATTTCATTGCCGGACGGTCGAGTGGGAATTGTACTAGCGGATGTGTGCGGAAAAGGAATGGGGGCTGCCTTATTGATGTCTTCAACGCGTACAATTATGCGGCTCATTGCCGAAAGCGGAATAGGACCCGGGGAAGTATTGTCCAGGGTGAACCGGATACTCCTGAAGGATTTTCCTACTGCCAAGTTTGTTACTATGATCTATGCGGTTATAGAACCGGAAAAAAAATCCATTGTATTTGCGAATGCGGGTCATCTTCCTCCTATATTGATCGATCATTCGGGAGGACATTTTTTAGAAACTGAATCGGGATTTCCGCTGGGTATACGGGAAGACACTTTTGCTGAAAAAACAGTTATAATGTCATCAGAGGCGCGTCTGTTTTTTTATTCCGATGGGATTACTGAAGCAGTGAACCCATCAATGGAACAATATGGACCAGAGCGGCTGAAGAATCAGTTGTTGGATCCATCGGCTTCGCTTCAGGATTTATTAGATAATGTTCGGACATTTACAGCCGGCTGCCCTCCTTCCGATGATCTGACCATAGTAATGGTACAATCAATCGGATGATTTCATTAAGCATGAATTTCACAAATTAGTATTTAAGAATGCTATAAAAATTAATTATCTTCTCCGAGTGGGGATTCATTATAAATGAAAAAATCTCTGTAAAAATTTCTCAGTTCCGCACTAATATTTTCATAATAACTATTTTTGCTCAAAAATTTTGCTCATCTTTGTGGCTCATTATTTGATTTTTTTAACTTCATAAATTTAAAAACTGTAATATTAAATATACTTTATCGAAGAACTATCTATCCAAAAATAAATTTTAGGGGAGATAAAATGAAAAACGGCACTCTATCCTTAATTATATTCTCAATCTTCTTTTTTTATACTAATTTATTTTCTCAGAATCTTTGGAGTGTTTATACAACTTCAAATTCCGGTTTGGTTACAGATACCGTTACAAGCATCTATTTAGATGATGATGAAATATACTGGTACGGTACATCAATGGGCGTAACAAAGTATGACGGAATCAACTGGACAAACTATACCAAAAGCAATTCTCCATTTGAGGATGCAATGCATATCTTTTCTATCTTAAAGCTTAATGATGACTATTATTTTGGCGGCTGGCTTAATAAGAAAGGATTTTGGGGGTGAAAAAAACGTCCAATCCGTCAGAAAATAGTTTTTCAATATTATACCTTATCTTGTTTTTAATTATAATTCCCAAAGCACAAGCCCAGAATAATGGTACTCTTGATTCATCAAAATGTGCAAGGTGTATTGAACAAAAATTACCGGAATGGGTGAGTTTCTGGAAAGAGTTTAATTGCAAATTTAATGTTTATAATTTTTACCTTATAAGACAAAGATATTTGAAATATGAAACCGGATTGAGCTGGAATTCTTTCCAAATGTCTCGGACTTCTGATAAGTCATTATGTTTTTTTTCACCTGACTCAGCAAAAATGGCTGATATTTATTCTTACTGCTATGGAATTGCCAGAAAAAATGGGAAAGTTATATTAAAGGGAGGTGAACCTGATAGTCAGATTAAACTGATTGATTTAGTTAAAGATAGCATCTATATGTTTCTTACTTCAGGAACACCCACAGAATATCAGGATGCGTGCTGGTTTGACCCCTCAACTCTTATCGTAACAGGATGCGGTGAAATTCATGAGCTTAGAGTTTGCCGTCCATTCTATTACGTACTCGATTTTGCTAATAATATAGTAGCTTTCTACAATGGTAATGTAACCGGTGATCCGAAAGCAAGAAATTACATTAAGTATAAATATTCAATCACAAACGAATAGTAATATCTTTATCCAGTATCCGGCATCCGGTATCAAGGATTCTGCATCCGGCTGAATGAACTCTCAATTCATCTTTCCAATCCAACTATGAAAAGCAGCCTGAAGCTCACCGGCTCCTGCACCGCCCAAACATTTCTCTGTGTAAGATCAACCAGTTTAGTTGATGTATTTTCAAGTTCTGTATTTTTTTCAAGCAGATATGCAAGCGGCAGATGCATTGTTGCAAGCAGCTGGATTGGACCCCAGCCGTATGCAAGCCCGATTGATCCGGTCATCCATGTTTCATTCTTGTAATCGTCTCTTGTATGAGTTGCGGTGAAGACATATTCCTGGCTTCCGGCCGGAACATCCGAACTGCCGTATTCTTTTGTTATGAAGCTGTATTTGCGAAGAAGCAGAACTGATGCAAGTGCAGAAAAGCGGCCGGCTATGTTGATAGATGTAGATGCCTCAAACCCTGTTGCAAAAAATGTATTGCTGCCTTGAGAAAAGGACTCCCAGGAAGGGGTGAACCCGCCCTCATAGGGGGAGGAATTTCTGATGACGCCGTTTTCAGTGGCTCCCATTGAACTATTCCATCGAGGCGCAGTATTTTCCATTCCGGTAGTGGAAAGCTCTAATAGCAGTCCGAAATCGAAATAACTCTTTCCGAATTTGTAATTCAGCCATGGGTTCACTTCAATAGTGTATTCATTCTCCGAGTCGCTGCTGAGTGGTTCGCTGTCGAGGTCTCTGTTCGTACTAACGGTGTTATTATCGCGGTCGGCATATTGAAGGAAAAACAACAGTCCCATATCTGCATCGCCGATTTTCCAGAATCGTACCTTCGAATATGCACGCAGCAGGTCATCGGCAATTTCATCTTCATATCTGCTGTCGGTGGAATAGGTGCCTATGAAATTCGAAAGTGGATCAGTATCGGACACGCTGCTCCGCCAGTTGTAAGTTTGTCCCCGCTCCCTCCTGCTTCTGTATCGTACAGCCGATTTGGTATTTTTATATTCATAGCTCAGCTGCAGGTCAAGCTGTCCACCTTTATATAGTGTATAGTCATTCAGGAACCATGCATCGAAATTCTGGCTGGAAGTTTCAAAGATATGAGCACACGGTGTTGTAGTCCATCCCCATGTCAGATGGTTCGAAACCAACTCTGTTCCGTTCCTTATAAATCTTATTTGCGATTCCGGTGTCGCTGTATTTTTATGCTGATACTGTACTTTGAATCCCATGGGGTTTCCGAAGAGATAGTTAGCGTAGATCATCTGCACATCGTAATAACCTCTGGCTGCATCCGTACGCTGAGTAACCGGAATAAGCTCCATTGTTTCATTATTACGGACAATTCCTTCTACACGCTGTTCCATATCCAATTGAGTTGTACCGAGTTCAAGATAGATTTTCCCCCAATTTCCAAAATTCCAGATTCCTCCGAAGCTGTATCTGTTCTGGTACGCATACCCGGAGGTTTTCATGTAAGATCTTATTGCATTCGGATCGCCTGTATAACCGTCAGGCACGGGGAAATCGAAGAAGTTGTAGTTGCTTATATAAGTATCATTCGGCCGCTCCGCAAGATTTGTAACATGGCCCTGCCAGGGAAGAGTCTGCGGGTAAAAATACGTAAAGACTGCTTTATTCGGCCACCAGAGAATGTCATGAGGATAGCCGAAAACAGTGTAAAAAGGATTGCTTCCCACGGTGAAATTAGGATTAGCGGAAGCATAAGATGAAAGTGCAATGAGAAGAATACAAATCAACTTATTCATTGGCGGATCCTTTTAAATTATGTTGATTAATCCGTTTAGAAATTGCAAAGGATAAGCCAAAAAGAAACTGAATTCTGCTGCTGACTTCTGATTCTTAGCTAATAAATTATTGTAAAAAAGTTAATTTTAATTGTAAATTTTACGTTTTAAATATGCATTAAACCACCCCTTCTTCACCTGCGGGGAGGGGACAATGGTTTGAATAAAATAAAGAATTGCTTAGTAAGATTTGTCGAGGAGTTTAATTCTTTGATTAAAATGCGGTTAAAACTATAGTATCAATGCTAAACCGATTCCTGCCGAGTTATGATTTAAAAGAGGAAAGAAATTGATCCGGTTCTGCTCTTCAGATTTATCAGACTGATTTTTCTCAGAGTTAAGTTTAACAACTTTTAATCCTATTAATGTTCCGGTTGCCGCAGCTAAAACTGTATCGGAAAACCAGTGCTGGTCCGCATATATCCGCTGGAATGCGGTCAATCCGGCAAGTGAATAGAATGCTATTGATGCATAGATATTATTAATTCTTTCGGAAAGCACTGTAGCTATTGTAAAAGCATTTGATGTATGCCCGGAAGGCATTGAATAATCTTCTTCATCCATTTCAAAAGTCAGAAAATCTATATCCAGGTTCCTTTCATTTAAATATGGTCTTGCTCTTCCGAATGTCATTTTAAGTCCTTGTGTAACCATAGCGTTTAATACAATTGCTTCAATAAGAATCAACCCGGTCTGCCTGATTTCTTTATCTTCAATAATTAATCCTCCCGCATAAAAAAGACCGCTCAGCAAAGGTGCATATTTCCCTTTCCCGAATTTTTCCCCGACATTAGTGAAACGATCCATTGGTGTGCTGCGAAATTTTTTTACGGAATTCCGTACCTGATTGTCTATGCCGAATGATAACGCAGTTGTTCCTGCTATAATCCCCGTTAATAAATAATCTTCGGGAGTCCAATTAAAAGGGCTTTCGATAAAACCTTTTCCGACTCTCAAAATAGATCGAAAATCATTTTCGATATTACCGGGAATACTGTTCCATGTATTTTTAAATGATTGATCTGATTCTGATTGGAGGAGATACTTATTTTGGCAGAAAGAAAGGCCTATGTACAATGAAGCAATAATAAATATTTTCATAACCTTTAAAGGATTTACTAAAATATAAAATTAATTGTTATTAAAACCGCTATTAGAAACAT
>DAISZW010000168.1:2634-7413 GCA_036824595.1 Ignavibacteriaceae bacterium | reverse complement strand
TCCGCCTCTATTCCTTTAGGATCTATAATTGTATGGATAATGCTGAACGATAACTCTTTATCCGATTCGTTAATTACCGCTGCGGAAATAGAAATATCTGCTGATTCATTTTTAATTTTTGAAGTTACGAATGTACCGTATTGTGCAATGTGGAGCGGAGAAGTTTTAGTCAGCCATACATGCCGGTAGATTCCAGCCCCTTCATAAAACCATCCTTCTTCCAGTGTAGCATCTGCACGAACAGCGATAACGTTATCGCCGCCATAGTTTAAATAATCGGTGATATCAAACTGGAAACTGCTGTATCCTGAATGCTCAGTCCCGAGAAAAAACCCGTTAAGCCAAAGCGATGCATTACGGTGGATGCCGTCAAATTCAATTACAATGCGGCGGCCCAAATCTGATTCAGGTATAATAAATTTTTTTCTATACCAGCCAACGCTGTTTTCAGGGAAAGCTCTGCCGATTGCTTTATAACCGTGGCTGTGGCTGCATAAACTATCGAAAGGCAGCTCAACCGCCCAATCGTGCGGAACATTTATTATACGCCATGCGCGGTCATCAAAGCTCTCCGAAGCCGGTCCATCGCCGTATCCGGCTTTTGCAAAATATGAGAAATAAGCTGTACCGTGATTGAAATCTTTTTCAATTTCGTAAGCATGGCCAAGTGCGAAGCGCCAGTTAAAATCCATCAGCAGGCGTTCGCGCTGGGCAGATGAAAAAGACGACAGCATTGCAATTAAAATGAATAGATAAAGATTTTTTTTAAGATTCATTGCGGTGGTATTCCTCCGGGTGTTATTATGAATTATTCTCCCAAACTATGATTTGCCTCGGCATCCAATCCATTCCAAATCTTTGCTGCTGTCCATGGAAGATCCGGATCAGTCCAAAAGGGATCATCAACGGGCAGTGCTAAAAGGAGAAAAATTGCTGTACATAAATAAAGACTTCCCGTAGTGATATAAAAATCAGCTAAACCGGGCTGATGTCCGGAGAGACCTATATTCAGCCAGCCCTCGTCTGTGAAAGTCCCCGGAGCATCAAGCGTTTTTTTTATTACCGCAGTCACGCCGCCTTTTTACGTTGATCAGAATTATCAGTTTCTTTTGATATAACAACAGGCATTACTTCTTTAAGTTTATCGGCTGCAATATTTGATAAAACCGGACGGGCCACTTTATCTATGTAATAAAGCCACTCTTCGCGGGTATTCTGTTTTTCCTGTGCAGCTGCTTTTAAAGATAAAAGCATAACAACCGCCAGCAGGTAAAATATCTTTTTTGATATATAAATTTTTTTCATTGGAGATCTAAATGATTCTAAATTATCTGAAGTTCCAGTAAACAAATTAGAGTTTACCATTTAAAATTATTTTCTATAAACTCAATTAGACTTTCCGCCATTTCCTTCTGTTCAGAAACTTTAGGATGTCCATCGGTATTTTTGTATTTAAAAAAATGGAGATGAATTTTAGGATCTTTAAACTGACTTACTGCATTTCGAATATAACCTGGCCAAGGAGAACCTTCGCGAGTAGCATCCATACTCCCGAGTGTACAGATAATATCAGCACGGGGATATTTTTCCCGAATTGAAATTATAAAATCTCTATACGAGTTTACGATAAAACTTTCACTAGGAGCTTTTGAACCAAATCTATATTTGAATTGATCATATTCAGGCATTTCAATCAGCCAGGAATCATTTTGGAATAAATTAATTACTACTACATCAGGAGTAAATTTTTTGAAATCCCATTTTGAAGTTGAATCCGTCGGATCCAAGCGGTCATACATTTCAGACATTATGAGAGGAAACCAGCTGATGGTAATTCCGATCCCGCTTTTAGCTATGCATGAGTATTGCGCATTAAAATGTCTTGCAGTAAGTGCAGCATAGGAAAGATAATTGTTTTCAAAATAACCGTACCACGAATCGCCGCCGCTGTTGTCCTCCATTGCATAACCGCATGTAATTGAATTTCCGTAAAATTCTATTTTTCTTTTTTTTGAAGCAGGAACAGGCAGTAATTTAGTGCGCACGGAGGTTTCAAAACCGTAGAACAAAGTTTTACCCTTGTCCCATTCGGTACGTTTAAATAGCTGAACTTTGTGTTTCCCGAAAGGTAAGCCGGAAGCCAGTTTATACAGTCTTTTAGCAGTATTAGTATGAATTTTGGAAATATTCGTATCATCAATAATAATATTGTAATAATCGGCTGTGTCTGAATCTTGTAAGATCGCAGAAATATCAGAGCCTTCAAACCAAATTGTTGCTGATGTGCCCGGCCAGGAAAATTCAGCAGCATTCTCCTTATAGATTATCCTGCCCTCGTAATAAATGCCGGGATTGTTAAACTTTATAAATTTGTTTTGGGTACAATTCAAAGAAAATAAAACGAATAAAACGAATGATATTTTAGTGTACTTGTTAAACATTTTTATTGTTGATGTTATTATTTCCATTTGATTGAGAATCGCCTGCATTTAGGCCGGGATATTATTTCCTTGGCAGCCAGACTTTCATTGTTTCTTCACCCCGGTTTGACCAGGCATAATATGGTACTGCGGTAAGCTTTAATTTTTCTCCGCCGCCTTTTGACAGAACTTCACCAGTAATTACATTTATTCCGCCAAGCAGATTTTCTTTATATTTTACACGAAGGGCTGCATCGTCAGGTATTGTGAGTTTATCTAAGGAATTATTATTATCAATCCCTTCAACACAGTAAACTACCGGTCCATATTCTAGTGCGGTAAGATTTTTATTCTCTTTTACTTTTTCATTTGCAGCAATATGTTTTACTTCCATCGGAATTGTTAATTCAATAATATCATTATTATTCCAAACACGGTTAATAGCTGCATAACCATGATTGTTTTGAAATTCAATTTCCCGGTTATTTATTTTTATTGATATCTTGCCTTCTGATTGATTAATATAAGAATATAAATCCCCCGGCAATACCTGGTTTTGTGCCCAGCCTGGAATTCTAAGTTTGAGTGTGAACTGTAACGGATTTTCTAGATTTAATGAAAGTAAAATTTTCCCTTCTAATGGATAATCTGTTCTTTGTTCGATAAATATATCGGCATTATCAATTTTTAGATTTGCTTTATTGGATGCATAAAGATTAATAAACAGATTATCATTTTGCTTTGCGTAAATCATTCCGGGAATGGAGGGAATAAAACGGATTAAGTTAGTCGGACAGCAGGAACAATCGAACCAGGGCTGCCTGGTTTTTGATCCCTGGTTAAATGCAAACTTTCCGTCGGATTCCAAAGGATTGACATAAAAAAAGTTCTTTCCATCGAGTGATATTCCGGAAATCAATCCGTTATACAATGTACGCTCGATGATATCAAAATATTCGGCATTTCCGGTAAGCATAAACATCCGGTTATTCCAGAGTACATCGCCGATGGATGCACAGGTTTCACCGTATGCAGTCAGGTTAGGCAGTTCATAATCATTCCCGAGAGATTCACCTTCATGTTTGGCTCCTAATCCCCCGGTAATATACATTTTCCGTTCAACCATATTGTCCCAAATATTTTTAACAGCTTTAATGTATGATTCATCATCATAGATAACACCTACATCGGTCATGCCTGCATACATGTAAACTGCACGGACAGCATGTCCAATAATTTCCGTCTGCTCAATAATAGGTTTATGATCCTGACTGTATGCGCCGTAAAGTTTATGAGTGGTCGAATCGCCGCGAAGATCAAGGAAAAATTTAGCGAGATTCAGATATTTTTCATTCCCAGTGATTTGATAAAGCTTAATCAATCCGGTTTCGACTATCTGATGACCTGGAGGAATAGTAAGTTTGCCGCGGCCAAAGTTGTCTGCCAGCAGGTCAGCATTTTTAACTGCTATATCGAGAAGATTTCTCTTACCGGTAGCTGCATAATGTGCAGCCGCCGCTTCAAATAAATGTCCGCTGTTATACAGCTCATGACTGCTTTGTTCTCTTGTCCAACGTTCTCCCGATTTAGGAACCCAGGTTGCCGGAGGATTGTCCGGATCAATTGAAAACCATGTAGTAATGTATCCGTCAGGTTCCTGGCCTATTTTTATTATTGCAATAACCGAATCAAGGTAATCATCAAGAGATTTATTCGGAGCACTGATTAGGGAGTAAGATGCCCCTTCAATAATTTTATAAACATCCGTATCATCGAAAGGCATTTTCCCATGAACCTTTCCTGACTTTTTCTTGCCTGCTATAAGAAAATTTTCCAGGCGTCCCTCCGTTGTGCATTTATCAAATCCGAAAGCTATTGTGGTATCTTGAATTATTTTTATTCTTGGTAGCCAAAAGCTGTCGGTTAGCTCGACATCTTTAATGTCGGCCATCGAAATGGGATATTTATTGTACTGCTGCTGTGCAAAACTAGTTGAAACTAAAAGAAATAATAATAGAGTTTTCATTTTTAGTCCTGATTTAGAAACTGTAAATAAAGCAAATTAATGGAAAGTATAAACATAAGCTGGAGAAACTTAGAAAATATAAAATGGAATCTCAAGATAGGTTCACATGTAAATTATATATTTGTAATAATGCCTTTCAGAAGCGTATCGGCTGATAAATTATTGAGCCCATTCATTATTTATCATCTTGCAAAAAGTATTTAAACGGTACTCAGCATTTAATAAATCAATGATTCTATTTTAACTGCAGCTGGAATTTACTCGCCCCAAAGGTCAGAGGTATTTACATCTTTTCCCATCAGCTTAAGATAATAATAAAGCTGTCCTTTATGC
>DAISZW010000168.1:0-2534 GCA_036824595.1 Ignavibacteriaceae bacterium | reverse complement strand
GGTATTTACATCTTTTCCCATCAGCTTAAGATAATAATAAAGCTGTCCTTTATGCTGGGCAAGATGTGCAATCATAAGCAGTAAATGCTGAAACAGGAAAATTTCGGGTCCGCCCCAAGGTGCAATTATTTTCTTATTTAAAAATTCAGCTTCATCTGTCTCTGCAATGCAGCGTTGTGCAAGTCCCCAGTCAGCTTTAAGAAGTGACAATGCTTCATCAACGCTTTCAACCGAAGGGAGCATTTCTGCCGGAGGTATATGTTCAGCGGATTCGGAACTATTGCTTTCCGAACTTTCAGGGAAATCCCAGTCCCCGGTAGTAAAACCCTGAACAGCCTTGCCGCAGCCGTAATTAGCACAATGCATCAGCAGCTGCCCTAAACTCATCCAGTTTTTTCCTGTAGACGGCATCCATGACAGTTCATTATCATCAACCCTTTGAAAGAGTTTTTCAGTGATTTGGTATGCCGAATCAACCTGATCAAGAAGTACTTCTTTGAGTGTTATGGAATTATTCATTGTTACTCCAAAATTTAACTGAGGTAAAATAAATCTTTAATAAAAGTTCAGACTAGTTAATTTCAAGGTAAGCATCTTTTCTTGTTCCACTTATAAAAAACAGATAGTAAAAAATATCATCTAATTAATACATGCGCAAACTCTGGTTGGATAATTCTGTTTAAGACAAGCAGTAAAATTTTCCAAGGAATTTCAAAAGAGCAGAATTATTTAGAAAAATATTTTTCGGCAAATTTTATAAAGTAAGGCCAGTTCGGAATAACTGTATGTCCTCCTGAGTGCTGCCGGAATGAAATATCTCCTTCCGTCAAAGAGGTTTCTTCAGGTGGAAATTCATTTGTACCTAAACCTTTTTTACCCAATAATTCGTAAACCGGACTTGCAAGAGCACCGCTGATAAACATCCCTTTTGCATCAATCCATCCTCCTTCAACGGATAAAGATCCGGCACTGATAAAAACAGGTCTCGGGGCACATAAAGCAATTAATTCATGTGCATCAACCGGAAGATCGTTTGTCTTCAAGGGACCGGCATACTTTATAAAATTCGGTGCAAACCAATGGTATTCGCCGGATGATGCGAGGTTTTCCACCTGCTCTCCAAAATTTCTCCTGAGTATTTTAGTCCCGCCCGCTCCCGACGATCCGATAAATCCTACTGCAAGACGAGGTTCATATGCTAAAGCAACTACAGCGGCTTTACCATACCTTGACAGACCTTCAATTCCTATCCGTTTTGCGTCTACATCTTCATCAGTTTCAAAATAGTCTATAGCCCGGCTTACACCCCAAGCCCATGCACGCAATGATCCCCAATCATCAGTTTTTCTGGGATGCCCTTTATTTACTAGTCCGATTATCCCTTCTTTAAGTCCGGCGCCGTTATCAGCCTGAAAGCTTGTTGGAATTAATAAAGCGTAACCCCATCCTTTTTCCAGAAGCTGCTGCTGCCACGGAGTCCCTTCATATTCCGGTGCCTTCCATCCGGCAGGCATGATCCAGCTAAGTTCAATAATTACAGGAACCGGTGCGGAAATATTTAAGGGAGTTGTAAGGGTCATCTTGATTTCAACATTAACGGAAGGATAGGTCGAGTTGTCAACAATCCCCGAAAGCTGTTTTACACGCACGGGATAATTTCCATGTACTGTATCTTTCTGATTAATAATCTTCCATGCAACAGATGGTATTTTATCCGGGATTCTTCCATAAACTTCCCGATCGAAATCTTCTATAATTTCTTGTCTTCTTTTTTCCCATTGCTCAGCCGAATTAACTTTTGATCCGTCATTAAATATCAATGGATCCGGTAATTCGATATTGGGAGAGACTTTAGATTCATCGGTATTAGCTGCATTAGCTGCTTGAGGATTTCCGGAGGGACCCGGGCGAAGTTCTGTAATTCCCAACATTTTCATCATCAATTGATGATCCTTAGAACTTTCCCTGTTAATGCTGTCTCTGGCTTCCTGTGAAAGCTGCGCAAATACATGAGCAGTCAGAATGTTCAGAATAAAAAGAAACATAAATTTTTTCATGGGACTCTATAAGGTTTGATATTTTAAAATAGATTCACGGAAAACAATTGTCTAATTTTCTAACTTATGCAGGTTAAATATACAGGATCTTTTTTTTAATTGATTTTTAAAAATAATATTAAATGATCTATATTTGACAAAATATTAATTTTTGTTAAACCATCCATAAAAATTTATTATTTGAGGATGAATGTGGAATGGGAGAAGGGTGAATTTATTATAAGCGACGATAAAGATCTGCTCGATCCCGATCTTATCTTTACACTTCTTTCAAAAACATACTGGGCATACGACAGATCAAAAGAGAAGATCATTAAATCTTTGGAGAAATCGGTTTGTTTCGGCCTGTACAAAAATGACAGGCAAATCGGTTTTGCAAGGGTTGTAACCGACGGAATTATTTTTTCATGGATATGCGATATAATTATTCATGAAAATTTCAGAGGCCAAGGATTAGGCAAATGGCTGATGGAATGC
>DAISZW010000167.1:0-7432 GCA_036824595.1 Ignavibacteriaceae bacterium | reverse complement strand
TACGCTGGCTGAATATAATCAGGTTATCATTATCGCCGCACGAAATCCATAATAATTTCAATTTCTTTTTTGCCTCTCCGGGATCAGGGACCAGCAATTCAGGTTCTTTAGTGTTGGGAGCGGAGGAAAAGCCGCCAATCCAGGCAAATTTATCCAGGTTACCTAAACCAAAGTTCAAAGATTGTCCGCCTCCCATAGATAAACCCGCAATCGCCCGGTTTTCCCGGTCTGTATAAACAGGGTATGTTTCTTCTATAAAGGGGATTAAATCATTAAGTAAATCTTTTTCAAAAGTTGTAAATGCCTGAACTTTAACGCTGTCAAAAATATTTCCACCGGCACGATCATCCTTCATTGCCCTGCCGTTAGGCATAACAACAATCATTGGTTCAATTTTCTTTTCAGCATAAAGATTATCCAGGATTATTTGGGGCTGACCACCTTTAAGCCATTCTGTTTCGTCGCCGCCAATACCATGTAAAAGATATAACACAGGATATTTCTCATCTTTTGAAAATCCGGGAGGAGTATAAATTAAAGCTTTACGTTTAGAACCAACCGTTTTTGACGAGTAATAAACTGTGTCAATTTTCCCCTGAGGAATGTCGATACGTAAACTGTCGAAGCCTTTTGGGGCATGTTTAGTGATGCTTTGAGAACTAGCACTGATACTAAACAGAAATAGAGCAAAAATTAAAAAAAATATTTGTTTCATGATTGTCCTATAATTTGTATTTGTTCATTTGAATTGGCTTTCTTAGCTCAAAGCAGGCCCTGTACCGATTCTATTGAGTCATCGTATTCGGGATCCACCCTGGCCTGAATTACTTTTTTTATTGATTCAGTGTATACTCTCGTTTTTTGGTGAGTAGAAGTTGTGGCGATTAATCCTTTTATATCAATTACATTAGAATATAAAAGCAAACGAATCATGGATTGAGTATCATCAGGATCGGTTTCAATATCAGTAAGTATAATTACTCTGTTTTTTTGATCTATTTGAGAAAAAAAAGATTGCGGATTGAGCATCAAAAAAATACTAATCAATGTAAAAGCGGTTTTCATAAAAATGCTTCCGCTGCCTTAGTAAAACAAGTTTTTCCGTTTCGGTATACAATCCCGCCTGTAAACGATAAAAATAAGCTCCGCTTGGCAATCCTTCAGCATTCCATTCTCGTGAGTATGTACCAGGAAGCATTTCCTTTGCAATAAGCTTCGACACTTCTCCTCCTAAAGAATCAAAAATTTCCAGTGTTACAAAAGATTTTTCAGGAAGAGTAAATGTAATCGTTGTAAATGGGTTAAACGGGTTTGGATAATTCTGGGAGACCGAAAATTTATCCGGGATGCTCATGTCCCCTGTTTCAATATCAGTTATCTCAGATTCCGCTATGAAAAAATCCGCCGTCATTTTAAAATACTCTTCTATAAACAAGCCAGGTCCATGCTGAGCAGCGGGAACCGAAATAAATTGACTCGGCACACTCGTTTTCTGCAAAGCATTAAAAAGCACTTCACTTTGACAATGCGGTACTAGCGGATCTGCATCGCCATGCAAAATAAGAAACGGAGGATCGTTTGTGTCTATATAAGTTATGGGATTAGCAAGCGTACATTTATCCTTGTTATCCTGGATTGGTCCACCAATGAGGCTTGATTCAGGAGAATTGGAAGCATTATGATTAAGACTGCTTCCGCAAGAATCCATTATCAGGAAGTCTGTAGGTCCAAACCAATCAACTACAGCATCAACCGAGCTGCTGTATGATGTATATTGTCCTACATTGCCTTCTAAATCAGCGGTTTCTGAGCCGACTGTAAATTGCTTGACACAGCCGGAAGTCCCTGCCAGAGCAGCAAGATGCCCGCCTGATGAGCTGCCTGTTATTCCAATAAAAGAAGTATCTATTTGATATTCCTCCGCATTAGCCCGGATAAATCTTACTGCGGCTTTAATATCATGTATTTGTGCAGGAAATTTTGCATCCATACTTGACCGGTGATTAGGAGTAACTACAGCAAAACCTGCATCAAGTAATGCCTTCCCTAAAGTTGCAAGATCAGTTCCTTTCAAGTTGTTGCCGAACCATGCACTTCCATAAACTGAAATCACTGCCGGATAGGTTGGCTTTTCAACTTTAGGCAGATAAATATCGAGCCTGTGATATTCCATTGTATCGCCCGCATAGTTCAAGTCTTTCCAGCTTTTTGAATATTGCTGGCTGAAACAATTGATGTACATTAAAGAAAAAATAAATATTGTAAAGCGTTTCATAATTCATCCCTTTTATTTAAGCATTAATAGCGTGTATACACACCTATACTGACAAGCTTAAATGAAACTTCAATTCGTTATATATTAATTTCTATTTCATTAAAATA
Organism: Ignavibacteriaceae bacterium; assembly: GCA_036824595.1. GTDB lineage: Bacteria > Bacteroidota > Ignavibacteria > Ignavibacteriales > Ignavibacteriaceae > DATKLQ01. The sequence continues at coordinate 5,050 of DAISZW010000167.1, read as the reverse complement.
AATTTCTTTGTATCTGAAAAACTCCCGGCTTGTCCGTCTTGGCTCTGCCAAGCCGAGACAGACATTTTGTAAATGTAAACACCGCTTGCAAGATTGGAAGCATCATACTTAATATCATACTTGCCCTTCGGTTTGTATTCATTTACAAGTGTTGCAATTTCATACCCAAGTATGTTATATATCTTTAAAGTCACATGACCGCCTTCTGCCAACTGGTAGCTTATGTTTGTAACGGGGTTGAAAGGGTTAGGATAGTTTTGCGATAGATTGAATGCTGCAGCCAGTTCTTTTTTTTCAACGGCAGTAGATGTCTGTTTAAATATCAACTGCGAAAAGTGATAAAGGCCGTATTTCCAGACTGTCCAATCATGCCCTGCACCTTCCACCAAATTATAGATGTGCGGTACATTATTCTGCTCAAGATATTCATGTGTTTGCCGGCTGATGAACAGCAGTCCATCGTTCGTTCCGCACGAAATCCAGAGCTGTAATATGCTGTCACTTGCAGCTGAAGGATTTGGAACAAGTGCTTCGGGTGCTCTGGTATTAGGTGCAGCTGAAAACGCCCCTACCCAGGCGAAAGTGTCAAGGTGAGCCAGTCCGAAATTAAGCGCCTGACCGCCGCCCATGGAAAGACCTGCCAGAGCCCGGTTCTCCCTACCTGTTAAAGTGGAATAATTTGTATCGATAAACGGTATCAAGTCATTAAGGAGATCAAACTCAAAAGTCTCGAATGCTTCAACTTTCTCAGGGTCAAAAATATCGCCGATTGGATCATCATTCGGCATTGCGCGTCCGTTCGGGAGAACAACAATCATCGGCTCGAGTTTCTGATCAGCATGCAGGTTGTCAAGGATAACATTCGGCTTACCATTATTGTACCATTCCCGTTCATCGCCGCCGATTCCATGCAATAAATAGAGCACATTATATTTGTTATTTTCGGAATAGCCGGGAGGTGTGTAAACCAAAGTTTGCCTGTCTACTCCAACTGTTGTTGAATGATAGGTTACTGTGGTTACGGTTCCGTGAGCGATGTCCGATCTATATGAATCATAACCTGAGGGCGGCGGCGGGAATTCATTGTTGCCTTGCGAATATCCTTTTGAAGAAAGTGTTTCCCAGATTATCAGGATCAAAAGTAAGTTAAAAGAAAATCTCCAGATACTCATGTCATTACCTGTTTCAATGTTATAGAAAATTCATATTGATTAAATGATGATTAATTCTTTTTATTTACCAACTCATTTACTGCATTTGAAAGAAATATATATGAAGCGCAGATATCAACCACAACTTCATTTTCTCCCCAGAGAAAAGGCCAGTCTTCTTTATTTTCAGGAAAATCTGGTTTTAAAAGAAGTAGCCCCGGGACAACTCCGCCGGCAATAAAGCTGAAATCAGCCCTGTTATTTCCATATGTAATTTTTTTGGAAACTGTTCCCACTGATGAAACAAATGAAATATTAGAATAGGGATGGCAGCCGAAAATATAATTAAGCCCTTTATAAACATATTCCGGTCCGATAATTTCGGGGAATGCTTTATTTGCATAATAGTTTGCAATAGCCCAGTTTATTATCATAGTATTTCCGCCCCAGCCTCTGAACATCATCGGAATACCGTAAGGATTTTCTTTACTGAGCCCGTCAATATATTCTTTATATTTTATGACATATTCTTTTAATTTATTCTTATATTCATTATCCATATGAGGATAAGCCTGCAGTGCGGCAGATATAGTCCAAGCCAATGCCCTGTCAAGCGCCGGCCAAATTAATTCATTAAACCTTTTTGAGTATTGCTGGTCTTTTGTAGTAATAAATAATTGAAGAGCCGCTATCATTTCGGCAGTATTCCCGAACCATCTTGCTTCAAATGATGTATCAACAGTTGTACGCATATTTTCTCTTTCATCCCAGAGTTTTTTTGAAAGCATTATGCAGTCATCAGCAAGAGGTTTGTTGTAATCTTTTAATGCGCGGTTTGCAGCGGCTAATGCTGCAGTTGTAAAATAATCCATCCACGGCGATCTTCCGGTAAATACCCATCTGTCATCCATTGTACCGCTCGATTTTCCATCACTCTCATACGGTTTAAGATTAGGATTATAAGGAAGATTATCTGTTTCCGTAGATGCATCACCCAGATGATGGTACTGATGAAGGTTTGGAACGATTATTCCTCTTACCGGATGACCAATATTTTTTACTTGAGCGACTACATTTAATGTCCCATGTTCTAATTGCTGCAGGATATCAGGTTTACCATCCGGACGGTGAATATCTACATACCGTGTGGGCTGATCAATATATGTTTCGTCGCGATCCGGTTTAAATGTTTCCCATATATTGACAAAACTTAAAATAGTATTGCAATGCGACCCTGTTTGGATATCAAAATCTCCGGCGTCAAACCATCCTCCCACATTTAATCCGGGAATTCGCTCAAGAGGCTTGTATTTTGTTTCTGTGGTGGGTCCCATTCTGTAGCCGTCAAAATGCTGATGATTTACAGGCGCTTGAAGCGCATCATCTAAATACGGTACTCCATGCCAAACACGGTACGCTTCATTAACCTCCATGTGATCCATTTGAACCGGGAACCATACATCAAGCGTAGGATGCCATATATCTTTAAAAACCTGAGCGCCAATGGAAAATGTATTGGTTTTTTGATCGCCGTATTTAATGAAATAAAGACCGGGATCTTTAACCGAAGTAAAATCGAACGTTAAATAATTATAACGAAGATATTTTCCCCACTGCGTAACATCTGCTGTCAGTTTCTCTATAAATTTTCCTTCCGGAGTAATCTGAAATATTGATGCTGTTTTTAACGGTGTATCATTTTTGTCTAATTCAATTACAGATATTTTTTCCTGGTTGGGATGATAACCCACCTGGGAGAATTGAATAACAGGAATTCTTTTCCAATCAGGAATAGCATTTGGTTCCACATACCATTCCAATACTTTACCAGATCTTTTTATAGGAAGTAAACTGCGGACAATGTACCATCCGTTTTGTGCAAGATTACGTCCGTCAAAAAGCATTATCTCATCTGCAGATTGTATTTTTACATAGCGTTCGGGCTCTTCAGGCGCAAGTACAATTGTTTTACCTGATGCAAGAGGTTTAGGGACAATGAATTCACCTCTTCCCCTGTCATCAAATGTTGAATGACCTGCAAATTGAGTTATTTTTTTACTTATTGGTTCAACCGTGGTATTGCTTGATGGATACAAAGGAAAAGCTCCCGGTGTACCATCAACAAGGTATGTTTTATCAAAGTATGAAGCAGGCAAGAATTCGAGGTTAAATCCGGCATGACCTTCAAGCTTTTCAGGAAGAGGTTTATCAAGATAAACAGTTAAAGTCACGCCATCATCTTTTGAAGCAACTTCAATCCTGGAATTAAAATCATATTCTTCATATCTGAGAATCACCTCTATTTTATTATTTTCTTTATCAACTTTTCTTTCAACAACAGCAGGTACTAAATCCCATTGTTCTGGTGTATGCTGCAATCTTACTGCACCGCCGGTAGCTGTTCTCACCCCATGATGTATAATTTCAATCCCGGCAGTTTTTTCGTCAAAAAACATTCCGTTATATTGATTGCTAAAGACAAAAACATTCACACCTTGAGTTTCAAAATATTCTAGATCATTTATTCGTAATTTCTGGCAAAAAGAATCATTAATGAATAAAAAGTCAGAAACAATTAGAATTAAAATTATGGTTAACCTTTTGAAAATATGTACTGATGCTGTGCATAATTTTTTCATATTTACTCTTTAATTAATTTATGAATTAACTTTTTTTAGTACTCCGGATGTTTTTCGGTTACTCCTTGTAATATTGAAAATAATCAAATAGAAAAATAAACCAGCAAAAAAAGAGATAGTAAAACCATAAAGCATTGACAGTATAGCTGCAAGAACTGAACCCAATACAGACATAATCCCGTTAACTCCATACATCCATGGAATTAAATTTTCATTGTTTCCTGATTTTAATATTTGAAGGGAAGTCGGGAAAGGAATTCCTAATAAAAATCCTAACGGGAGTATCATTAAAAAAGATATAATTGCCCGTAAATATAAATTATAAGTTAAAAGTTCGTTTAGAACTAAAGGATATAGAATAAAGAAAACAATACCCACGACCACTATTAGTAAGCTTGTTATATACAATCGTTTCAAGTGATTATTAATGTATATCTTCCCTCCAAAATAACTTCCGGAACCCATTCCAATTAATAAGGAGCTTAAAAGAATTGACAAAGAAACAGTTGGTGAACCAAGATATAAAATTAGCTTTTGGAAAAGGGAAATTTCAAGTATCATAAATCCCGCTCCGATACAGATAAAAATTAGTAATGGAACTGAAAGTGCTTTTCGGTCAATTCTTTTTATTTTCTTCTTTATTAATGAATATGGTATTAAAATTACGATTAAACAGAAAACAACAACTCCAATGAATAACCAAAAATAATCATCCGGGATCCCCCTTTTTACTTTGTAAAAGTAAGGACTATCATCCCGAACCGGGGATATATCGTAGGGATCATTGCTAATATAATTATTTAATGAGGTTTCTCCTTCTTTAATACTTTTTAATAATTGATTTTCGCGAGTGTCCTTTGCATCTTTAATGTTATAAGGAAGGTAAGTAACCGAAGGAAGCTCTTTAGGAATTCTGGAAATAACATTTTTAATATAAACAATCTCACTTTCAGTGAAAGCCGCTTTCTTAATTACAATTGTAGGAGTATAATCCTGAGCTATAATTATAAAATGATTAATGGCATCCTTATAGTTTATCCCTTCTTCTTTAAAAGCTGTAAGGGCAGTAACTATCAGACGAATTAATTCCCACCTATTATGAACTGTAAAAACAAGTCGTCCTTCCGGTGTCAGAATTTTCATATAATCTTTTAAGGATTCAACCGTAAGAAGGTAATTCTCATTCATTGCAAAGTTGTCTATACTCTGAAGCTGTTCAGTTGAAGGAAGTGCCATTACTATTAAATCAAATTGCTGATC
>DAISZW010000166.1:0-7435 GCA_036824595.1 Ignavibacteriaceae bacterium | reverse complement strand
GGCAGGCAGGTTTACGCAGATCTTTAATTTGAAAATTACTTTTTAGTCAGCCCCTTAAAAAAAATCAGCCTTTTACAAGTCCGGAAACCTGTACAGCAGTTTTCTGGTTGTATTCAAATGCAAGATTTTTATGATTTACCAAATCCACTATTGTACCGATTAAACATAATCCGCCTGTAAATAAATATAATAATCCCATTCCAATCTGGTCCAGCACAAAACGCTGCACGCCGGAGATTCCCAAAAAACCGATCAATGTAAGGAGTAATATTGTCTGCGGGTCTTTTCTTCTTGTATTATAAATTGTAGCAAACTGCTGGAGCTGAGTGTCATCCATATCTTTTACTAAACTCTGAACAAAATGCATTTCATCGGGCTCCAGGTTGGGCATAAGAGTAAACAAATTTGCCATACAATTTCCTTTCAATTATTGTTTTAAAAGCTGATTGACGGAATAATTTTTTTTAATCAGGGCGATAATTCTGGCAGATATAATGATTAATGCAAATATCCCCAGCGGATGTGCGGCAAAAGAAGATTCAAAATCAAAAATAAATAAACAATGGATAGACTTTCCCAGGCCGCATCCGGGACAAAATGAAAAGCCGAGATTCTTTAACGGACACAGAGTAAAATGAGGCTCACTTCCAAGGGGAAGGAAAAATAAAAAAATTAAGCTGAGAATCCAGACAGCAGCTTCTAAATTAATAAACCTGAAAAAAGATAATATTTTGTTTATCATTATACTGCTAAGATAATAGTGCCTTCAATATAGCTTTTAATCTTTTTTAAAACAATTATCTCAGCAAAATGAAACTTAATCTGCCTACTTAATATTTTTATATGAATGCAGCACTTTCATATAGTTTGCTCTTTCATACTGGGAAGGATTAGCAACATTCTTATGGCTCATGCTTCCTCTCATCATTTCAAGGGAGTCATATTCATTCGTTTCCATCCAGAAAATCATTTTCCTTAAAACTTCGGTAATATGTTTTATTCCGTGCTTCAACAGTGCGGAAAGCATTTGAGTAACCTGAGCTCCTGCCATAATCATTTTTATAACATCATTTTCATCATAAATACCGCCCGTAGCGGCTAGATCAGCCTGAATTCTTCCGTAAAGTATGCCGATCCAGCGGAGTGAAAGTCTTGAATCAGCCGGGGTGCTTAACAATAGATTCGGAATCACATCCAGGTTCTCTATATCAATATCGGGCTGATAAAACCTATTAAATAAAACCAATCCGTCTGCTCCATTTTCCGTAAGCTGTTCAGCCATCCACGGGATGGAACTGAAAAATGGAGCCATTTTAACAGCAATCGGAATATCCACATTTACTTTGACTTCGCGCAGGATATCAAAATAAATTTTTTCAATTTCCGAACCTGATTTTTTAGGATCGGATGCAAGGTGATATATATTCAATTCCAGTGCATCGGCTCCGGCGTACTGAATCTTTTTTGCATATTCGATCCAGCCGCCGGGCGATTTCCCATTTAAACTTGCTATTACCGGAATGTCAACGGATTCTTTAGCCTTCCGGATATGCTCGAGGTACTGCTCGGGCCCTATTTTAAAATCATACGGCTCGGGGAAATAGCTAGGAGCTTCCGCGAAACTTTCTTCCTGCGCAGTAGTACGCTGAAAGAGTTCAATTGAATCATGCTCAATCTCCTCTTCGAATAATGAATAAAGAACAACTGCAGCGGCGCCTGCATCCTCTAGGCTCTTTATGCTGTCAATGTTCTCCGACAACGGACCTGCGGAACATACAATAGGATTTTTCAGGCTTAAGCCTAAATAGCTGGTTGAAAGATCCATGATACTGCCCTCGAGATGTTTTTAAATAATTTCAAAAATTTAATTAATTCAGCTTCTTATACGTAAACCACCAATCGTAGCCCTCGGCTGTTTTTAATCTTTCATCGGCTGATCCGATATCTTTTGGAGGAGGAATAATTACTTTATCGCCAATCAACTCATTGTTAGGCCAGTTTTCCGGCATTGCGACTTTATTTTTATCCGCTATTTGAAGTGCTTTCACTACCCGCAGTACTTCATCAACTTGCCTTCCTATTTCCTGCGGATAATATATCACTAAACGTATTACACTCTGGGGGTCGATGACAAAAACAGCACGCACTGTATTTGTTCCTTTACCGGGATGAATCATGCCGAGTTTTTCGGCAGCTTTTCCCATATCATCGGCTATGACAGGGAACGGTATTTCCACATTAATTTTTTCCTTGATCCATTGAACCCATTTTATATGGGAAAATATCTGATCGATTGAAAGACCTATTAACTGTGTGTTCAGCTTTTTAAATTCTGCATCCCTTTTAGCAAAGGCTACAAACTCAGTTGTGCAGACGGGAGTGAAATCGGCAGGGTGGCTGAACAGCACTATCCATTTACCCGGGTAATCACCCGGTATTTTTACTTTGCCAAGTGTGGTTTGTACTTCCATAGAAGGAAATATTTCGCCAATCAACGGGATGCCTGTTTTACTGTCGTTGTCCATTGAATAATTCCTTTTTTTGTTTTTTCCGGACAGAACTATTTTAAAATTAAACTGCCCGGAAGTATCGGGTGAGATTCAGCAGGATGCAGCAGCGTAATAACGGAGCGCCGCACAAGATTTACCACATAATGGAAAGAATTCCCAGGCAGTATTAAGGTTTTCAATAAGGCAGGATCGAAATAATCCTGCCTTGAATTCATTAAATTTAAGAACTTACCGAGAGTTAACTCAAACTTAATTTTTTATTTCTTTATCTTTTCCGTCAGATGCCAACCGTTCGTACATTTTCCATTTTTCAGTAACATCATTTTGAGCTTCTTCCAGAAGTTTCTTCGCTATTTCAGGATGAGTCTTTGTCAGCATCTTGTAACGTGTTTCCATATATGCATAGTCTTTGAATGGTATTTTCAATCCTTTTGATTCAAGCTTAAACGGATTCTTCCCTTCTGCTGCAAGATCCGGATTATACCTGTATAGAGGCCAGTACCCGGAATCAACTGCTGCTTTCTGGTTCGACATTGCAGTAGACATCTCAATACCGTGAGCAATGCAGTGGCTGTATGCAATTATTAAAGAAGGACCGTCATAAGCTTCCGCTTCAAGGAATGCCCGGAGAGTCTGTGTATCATTTGCTCCCATAGCAACTTTTGCCACAAATACATTTCCGTATGACATTGCAATCAAGCCGAGATCTTTCTTTGCCATCGTTTTCCCTGCCGCCGCAAATTTTGCCACGGCTCCTCTGGGAGTGGATTTAGACATCTGGCCGCCGGTATTTGAGTAAACTTCGGTATCCAGAACAAGAACATTTACATTCTTACCGGATGCAAGCACGTGGTCTAATCCGCCGAAACCGATATCGTAAGCCCATCCGTCTCCTCCCATTATCCAGACCGATTTTTTCACAAGATAATCCGCCAGACTTAAAATATGCTGCATATCTTTTTTCTTCTGTTCTTCTTTTTCGGTCTTCAGAAGATCGGATACTTTATTCTTAAGGATTTTTACTCTTTCTCTCTGCTCATAAATTCCGGCTTCATCTTTTTGAACAGCCGACATCAGTTCATTAACTAAATCTGAACCTAAATAAGCAGCATGCTTTTGAATAAGATTTTTTACCTGAAGATTATGCTTGTCGATGGCTAATCTAAATCCAAAGCCGAATTCGGCATTATCTTCAAAGAGTGAATTTGACCAGGCAGGTCCTCTGCCTTCTTTATTTGAAGACCAGGGAGTGGTAGGTAAATTTCCGCCGTAAATTGAAGAGCAGCCGGTTGCATTAGCTATAACAGCTCTATCTCCAAACAGCTGGCTTACAAGCTTTACATAAGGAGTTTCACCGCAGGCGGAGCAGGCGCCCGAGAATTCAAAAAGAGGTTCGAGGAACTGTGAATCTTTTACCTGGGATACATTAATCTTCGTTCTGTCGAAATCAGGAATTGTAAGGAAGAAATCCCAGTTAACTTTTTCCTGCTCTTTAATCGCAAGCTGATCATGCATGTTGATTGCTTTCAGCTTGGTTTCTTTTTTATTCTTAGCCGGACATACATCTACGCATAAACCGCAGCCTGTGCAGTCTTCTACTGCGACCTGGAGTGAATACTGCAATCCTTCGCCATGTTCCTTCGATTTAAATTTCGTTTTCTTAAATGCGGCAGGAGCATTGGCTGAATATTTATCATCGTAAATTTTTGCTCTTATAGAAGCATGAGGACAAACAATCGTACATTTATTGCATTGAATGCAGACTTCTTCATCCCAAACAGGAACTTCAAGAGCAATGTTTCTTTTCTCCCACCGGGCAGAAGAAAGTGGATAAGTTCCGTCAATTGGCATTTTACTTACGGGGATCAAGTCGCCTTTGCCATCGATTATCCTGGCAGTTACTTCCTTAATAAATTCCGGAACATTGCCATTCCCTGCAACAGCCGGCTGAAGTTTCTTGCTGCTGGTAACTTTATTAGGAGCTTCAACTTCGAACAGATTTTCAAGTGTCTGATCAACTGCTGCATAATTCATCTGTACTATCTTATCTCCCTTTGCACCGTAAGTTTTCTTAATAGATTCTTTAATCATCGAGATTGCGCGGTCTTTAGGGAAAATATTGGAGATTGCAAAGAAACAGGTCTGCATGATTGTATTAATTCTCACTCCCATTCCTGTTTCGTTGGCAACTTTATATGCATCAATGATATAAAACTTCATTTTTCTCTGTATAAGATCTTTCTGTACTTTTTCCGGCAAAGAATCCCAAACTTGATCTTTCGGGACTTTAGTATTTAAAAGAAATGTAGCGCCTTCAATTGCTTCCGAGAGCATATCCATCTTTTCCAGGAAGACCTGTTGATGGCATGCAATGAAATTAGCTTTGTTTATTAAATAAGTTGATTTAATTTCTTTCGGTCCGAATCGTAAATGCGATACTGTTGTGGAGCCGGATTTTTTCGAATCGTAAACAAAATAGCCCTGCGCGAAATAATCCGTTCCTTCGCCGATTATTTTAATAGAATTTTTATTGGCACCGACAGTTCCGTCAGCACCAAGACCGTAAAACTTTCCTCTGAAAGTTTCGGGTGCTTCTACGGAAAACGATTCATCATAACTGATACTTGTATTTGTAACATCATCAATTATTCCGATGGTAAAATGATTCTTGGGGCTTTCTTTTTTTGCTTCGTCAAAGACCGCTTTGATCATTGCAGGCGTAAATTCCTTCGAAGATAATCCATACCGCCCGCCGACAATCTTAGGAAAAGAAAACTGAAGTTTTCCCGTCATATATATTTCTGAAACGGCGTTAACAACATCCTGATACAGCGGTTCACCTATTGAGCCCGGTTCTTTGGTTCTGTCAAGAACCGCAATTACTTTTGTGGTTTTAGGCAGAACATTCATAAAATGTTCAACGGAAAACGGCCTGTATAATCTTACTTTAACTAGGCCGATTTTCTCTCCCATCTTAACCAGATATTCCACGGTTTCTTCAACTGCATCCGCACCCGAACCCATTATCACGATGATTCTTTCGGCATCGGGAGCACCGGCATAATCGAATAAGTGATACTGCCGCCCGACTAGCTTTGCAAATTTGTCCATATGTTTTTGAACGATTTCCGGACATTTTATATAGAATGGGTTTACAGTTTCCCTTCCCTGGAAATAAACATCGGGATTTTGAGCAGTGCCCCTGAGTACAGGGTTATCCGGAGTTAACCCTCTTTTGCGGTGAGCAAGCACAAGATCATCATCAATCATTGCTTTCATATCATCGAAGGTAAGCTGTTCAATTTTTTTAACTTCATGAGAAGTTCTGAATCCGTCGAAGAAGTGAATGAACGGTACCCTTGATTCCAAAGCAGCAGCCTGAGAAATTAATGCGGTATCCATTACTTCCTGCGGATTATTTGATGCAATAAGTCCAAAACCTGTAGATCTTGTAGCCATTACATCGCTGTGATCGCCGAAAATAGAAAGCGCCTGCGCCGCAATTGATCTTGCGGAAACATGAAATACAGTCGAAGTCAATTCACCCGCAATCTTAAACATATTCGGAATCATAAGGAGCAGGCCTTGAGAAGCGGTAAAAGTAGTTGCAAGGGCTCCTGTCTGCAGTGCACCATGAATGCTTCCGGAGGCTCCTCCTTCACTTTGCAATTCGCTGACGGAAGGAATAAATCCCCAAATATTTTCTTTATTTTGAGCAGCCCAAGCATCACACCATTCGCCCATATTGGAAGAAGGTGTAATTGGGTAAATTGCTATTACTTCATTAGTATAATACGCTACATACGCAGCAGCTTCATTTCCATCGATTGTTACTTTATTTCTTTCCATTTTTCACCCGGTTATTATAAAAAATTACCCCTCAATAATTTGAGTTCTTAGAAAATTCCAAATACTATACCACGTAAATGCATTAAATAGTTAGGTTTTTGTCCGTTTTTTTATCAAAAAAGAAAAAAGGATTAAAAGAGGAAAGACTATTTCTCGTTTTTTAGAATGAAAATTGATAATCTATTGAGTTAAAATTAGAGAATTTGAAGCGATTTTGTGAGGGAAAAATTAGAAAAACTTTTTTTTGATTCTAAAGAAGGTCCCCTTATTAAATGACAAATTCCAAATTACAAATAAATACCAATTTTCAATATTTCAATTTCCTTATGCATTTTTGGGATATTGATATTTGATCATTGGGTATTATTTGTTTTTTGTTATTTGTAATTTTTAGTTTGAAATGTCATTCTGAAGGGGCGAAGCGACCGAAGAATCCAATTAATTTTAGATCGAATAAAAAAGATTCTTCGATTCGCTGAGAATGACAATTGAAAAATAACATCGAACAAATTCCAAATTACAAATAATATTCAATAAACAAATCCAAATTTTCAAAGTTTTTAATAGAAGATTTGAACATTGAAAGATTGAATATTATTTGTTATTTGTCCGTCAAAGACGGGATCTCGCCTATAGGCGGATTTTTTGATATTTGGAATTTAAAAATTTGATTAGTAGAATTTATGTTCCAGGAAATGCGGGATTTTCCATTACTTTTTTGGCCTGCAGAATATGACGCTGGTTGTGAAGCATAATAATCATAAACGCATCACCGATATTATATCTCAGCAGCTTAGTAAAAGGTGATGCAACTTTTATAAGGTTCAAATCAACTCCGCGGCATTTACCAGCTAATGTTTTAATAACTTCATGCTGTTCAAGAAATTTTTTGATGATGTTCAAATCAACACCTGAATGAATCGGATTAAATTCTTTATTTGTCTTTGTCTTGAATTTCTGTTTTGGATTTATACTGTATAATACAAATCTCCCGCCGAGTGTAGTTTTAAATTCCTTCCGGACCTTTAATCTTTTCTCCGGATCTTCCGCTGCCTTTTTAAAATGATCGATATAAT
>DAISZW010000165.1:0-7438 GCA_036824595.1 Ignavibacteriaceae bacterium | reverse complement strand
ATGCTTTCATATTGGGGTACCTGCTTAAAATGACCATAGTTAAAAAACAATTTGGAATTTTCTGTGATAGGATGAGATATACCTAATCGAGGGCTTAACTGCCATTGCGATTCAGACTCTTTCTTGGGAAATAAATTGGGATCATTATAGTCGGTATTACCCACATTATCAGAGAGGAAAAAGCGAGGATTAAAAGGACTTATATCCCACCATGCTGCTCTTGAATCGCTATAATCCAAACGTAAACCGGCATTTACAGTAAATTCTTGAAATTCAAGTTTATCCTGGAGATATGCTGAAGCACGTATTGGAAATACATGCATCTTAACCCGGTTTGAATAACCTTTATCAGGATCTTGGAGATTCTCTAATTGAGAAGCGGAAGATATAATTCCATAATCAAAATTGAGATCATTGTAGTTAAATTCTATCCCCGCTTTTATTAAGTTCTGAAAATTGAGCTGAGCTGTTAAATCAGCTTTAATTGTGGTAGAATTAACCGTCGTAAAGTCTCGAGCTTTAGCATAATGCGAACCTTCTCCTACTAGAACGCTAGTTATATCTCCCGGCCAATATCCAAAAGGATTTGAATCCTCAAAAAATCCGGGAACAACTTCATACTTAACTGATGTATCTCGCAATGCTGCAGGACGGGTATTATAATCACGTCTAAAATGTTCAATGGATACTTCATAAAAAGTACTTGGATTAAAAGTATGAGTAAGTTTAGCAGCATAGGATTGATGTCCAATATCAGAAAGAGAAAAATTAAAATCGGAAAATAATCCTACTAAATCACCAGGGCTACTGATGCCGCTTGCTACATTTGCAATTTCATTTGGAAAATGTGGATAATAATAGATACCCACAGCATCCCAGTTATGTCTTATTGAAAACTGTTTTCCAACCAAACTGGAGAGTCGAAGTGTCATTGCTTTTGCAATATCGGAAGTTATTTGCAAGGTCCAATCAAAATCTCTGTAATCCGGTCTTGTTAGAGGGAACAGCAGCATTTCCCGGTTGCTTCGATATGATGTAAAAAATCTTAAATCCCCAAGTGATTTGCTGATAAAAGGAATCGGACCTCCAAATCCTGCATCAATTTCGTAATCGGGCTGATCATTAATTTGCCTTTTTCTTGTTTCATACATAAAAGCTCTTTGTGCACCTTGTGGGGTTAAATCATTAGTCGGATCATTGTCTGAATTTAAATTTTCAGCAACCTGATTCCATCCCTGGAATTGCGGGTATTGATTGCGTGTATATTGATCCCATGCTCCATTTTGAGTGCCTGTCCAGCAGACAGCATCATCAAAGAAAGGTCTTAAAGCGTAAGAATAAGGATCAAGAAGATCTCTAATACCACTACCTCTCCAATACTTTGGTGCGGGGGGACTGTACCTAACTTGAATGTTTCCGGAATAACTTTGGGAACTTCCTTCCTTGGTGACGACGTTTACAATACCTGAACGAACCTGACCGTATTCAGCTTGGAAACCACCTCTCTCCACAGAGATTTCTTTAACAGAACTTAAAGGCAGTTTAGTCATTGGTTCATTGTTTCTAGGATCCCGTAATGTAACGCCATCCATTTCAAAAAGAATATTCTCCCCTCCGCCACCGCGAATATTCAATCCTCCTTGCACACTTACATTCCCCCGTTTATAATTATCCGTAATAAAAGTCGGCTGAGATGAACCGTCCGTAAAAGAACTCCAGCCGCCCCTGATTCCGGCTTGAAGCCCAATTGCACTTATAACGCTGCTTATAGGCAGATCTTGAATCTCTTTATCTGATACTTCTGTTACACTTGTAGCTACATCTGGTCTAATTGTATTCCGGTCAGCTGTAATTACAACTTCACCAACCTGAATAGTCTCTTCTTCAAGAGAGACATCCACACGTGCTGTCTGATCAATAAAAACTCTAACATCGCTGATGGTAACTTTTGTGTAGCCAATAACAGAAACCTGTACATTGTAAGTTCCGGGCGGAACATACAAAATTGTATATTCGCCATTAACATTGGAGGCTGCACCTAATGATGTTCCCTGAATTATAATATTTGCCCCAGGTATCGGATCTCCAGTGGCTTTTTCAGTAACAATCCCTGCTATTTTCCCTGTAGTCCCGGGATATATCACTAATACTGAGGAAATTAAAAAAAGCAGAATTAGTTCCAGTTTTTTCATAAGTGATTACTCCTTCCAGCTATGAACCCAATATTTTTATAAATGAAATTTGCATCTCGGGAATGAGCGTAAAGCACATGCGGATGGTTCCCCTTTGAAATTTTTATTTTGATGTAAAGTAACAAGTTTGAATATATTTTCTCGTTTTAGTTTAAAAGTTTCTTTACTGAATTTCCGATTATCAATTCCGGATTCTGAAAAATTTTGACCTGTTTTGAATTATGGCTAATTATATTAATCATTGCAATCATTATATCTTTCCCTAATGTATTAACCGGCTGCATTATATGAGTAATTTCCGGTCTGAAAATATCCGAACCGGGAATTTCATCAAAACTTAAAAGTGAAATATCATCCGGGATTGAGAGCTTTAACTGCTGAATTGCTTTAATTACTCCGACTGACATTAAACCATTAAACGGAAAAATAACTGTAGGCTTTTCGGTCCTCTGAAGCAGAAGTTTAGTTGCCAGCAGCGCCTTATCTTCATTGAATTCACAGTTTAATATTAGATCAGTATCAATTCTAATATTATACTTTTTCATTGCATTCTTAAACCCGGCAAATCTTTCTACATCGGGGTATAAGGTCCCGTTCCCTTTAAGAATGGCAATTTTCTTATGCCCCAGTCTTATTAAATATTCCGTGGCATCGTAGGAACCTTTGTAGTGGTCGGTAGAGACAAAGTTTGTATTAAATTCCTTAAATATCCTGTCAAATAAAATAAAACGTACTTTGCTTTTTAAAAGATATTCAACGGAAGCCTTTGTAGTTGGAGCTATTATTGCCCCGTCCACTCTTTGCGAATGCAGCAGTTTCACATACTTAAGTTCTTTCACGGGATCTTCGTCAGTGTTGCATAAAACAAGATTATAATCCCTCTCACTTGAATATTCCTCAATGAAACGAAACCAGCTGTTGAAGAATGTATTCTTTATGTCAGGCATTATAACGCCGATAGTATTCGTTCTTTTCTGAACAAGATAACGTGCGGCCTGGCTTGGCTGGTAATTAAGTTCTTCCATTACCTGGAATATTTTATTTGCGGTTCGGGAGCTTACAATATCGGGATTATTGAGCAAGCGGGAGACGGTTACAACAGATACTTTTGCCTTTTTTGCTACGTCGAGAATTGTGGTCATTAAAAAAGATAAACGTTTAACATTTTTGCCGGTTATTTAAGAATTTTAAAATTTAAATGCAAGGAAGTTTTGCGTAGAATTTTAAAAAAAATTAAAAGAGCTCAACAAAAACGCTTTTTAAAAAAAAAGATGAGTTTAGTACAGAAATCAACGGCTTAATTCAATTCTTCGAAATTGAATTTTTTCAACAATTTTAATTGCCGAATTATCCGGTCGGCAAAAATTTTTTTACTTTATTGTTTCCACAATAATCCTAATCTGTTTATTTTAAAAATTATAAGCGCAAATGTATTAACAAATCGGGAAATTTTAACAATATTTACGGGCACAAATTGAAAAAATATATCTGCATTTTATTTTTTAATAGATGAATCTTAATGATTTTATAGTGCCTGAACCTATCAGATTAAACTGCTGGAAGCATCATGCGGATTATATCCGGATGCGGATTAATGGAGTAAAGAATATTGATGAGTTAAATGGAATTGTTAAGGAAATGCTTTCAATCGGGAATTCACAAATGGATTTATACACCGGCAGGCTTTCACCTGCAGAAATATCTTCATCTATAAGAATGCAGCTGGCGAAAAATAAAATTAATTCTTACAAAGCTTATTCCGGTTGGATTCATAAAGGAGGTAAGGATTTTCAGCTATTAATATTAATAGATGGTTCTAAATGGGCGCTGCGAATGGGAAATGAAGAACAAAGGTATGTTCATATTCATCCGGGAAGATATTCTGAAAATTCAATTAGGGTGAAAGCTGCTGCAATAAAAACGGCAGTAGCAGCTTTAATATGGAAGAGGCTGCAGAATTTACCTGAACTTGATCTGCAGGCAATAAATTACCTTAGAAAAAACTTAATCTCAGCTCCGCCGTTGAAATCAATTCCTGAAGTAAAGGATAAAGGATTATGGAAAATAATTTCAATTCTTGATTCCGATATTTTATAATTTTTTATATTGAATTAAAAATAAACCTTTATTGTTTTCACAGAATTCTTTGCTGTCTTCACCTTTACAACATTACCGGTGAAGCTGATTTTTTCTCCATCTTCCTCCATAAAATTTGACTCGAAAACTTTTTTGGGTCTTTTAGGCAATGTAATATTTGATTCAGTGTCTTCACCTTTTGATTCGTACCATTGAAATATTAATGCATCTGAATCATGGGCCTTTTTTACAGAGGTTAAAATTAGATTATCGCTTTTTAATTCAACAAGAGTTTTTTCCAAAGGCAGTTCGCCACCGTGGTTATCGGTTAGAAATGGGATTAAGGTAGTATTAAATTCATACCCTTTCATAACTGTGTTTGCTTCTTTCCAGCTGCCTGAATGGGGATAAAGAGCATAATCAATTTTATGTTTTCCCATATCAGCATTCGGATCAGGCCATTTGGGAGATCGCAGAAGCGAAAGCCTCATAACATTATCTTTTATATCGTATCCGTACTTGGAGCTATTCAACAAGCTTACTCCGTAATTGTAATCGGAAAGATCTGCCCATCTGATTGCTGGAACCTCGTACCTTGCTTTTTGCCAATTTGTCTCTCTTTTAGTAGAACGTTTTATTGTTCCATAAGGAATTTCATAAGTAGCTGAAGTATCTTTTACTGTAAGTGTGAAAGCTGCTTTCAGCATGGTTTTCTCTTCATGCCAGTCGGCAGTTGTTTTCAAATCAATTCTGTCTATCCCGGCATAAAGAATTATGTCCTGGTAAATAAATGACGATGGGAAATCCGGCGTAGGATAATCCTTCTTTACTCCCGGTTTCAAATAACTGAAGTATGCCCGTACAATCGCTCTAACCGGACCCGATTCAATAACTTCAAGTTTATCAAAGTGCAGCGGATACTTTACCCCCGTGAGCCCGAGGTTCCATGCTTCCCAGGCGGTAGGTTTATCTTCCAGAAGCTGCAGTTCATTTCCTTCCGAAGCTAAGATTTCTTTATTATTTCTTTTATCAACGATGCTTGAGATGTATCCCGTTGAAGGATTAATTCTTATAGCAAAAAATTCATTTTCAAGACTGTTTTCGGTTGCTTTTAAGCTTGTTTTAATATATGAAGCTTTCCCGTTCTTCCTAACGAATGTTTTATATCCTATACCAGGTACTTCATCAGCGAGGAAAATTATTTTACTGCCGTATCTCCCATTTAAGATTCTTTGCGAAGGGATCTGTTTTCCTCTAGTAGTGAGGATAGTATATTCATTCATATCTCCTTTTTCAAGTTCAATGGTTACAATATCCGTTCTTTTCCATCCAAGCGAATTGAAAACTATTAAAGGCCTCCCGTTTTTTACGCTTGAAGTATTTATTTTTTTACTTAAATCAATTAAAGCATTTTTTAAAAGAAAATTCCCTGTTTCAATTACATCCGAATAGTCTTCCAATGCATCCTCATAAACTTCTCCAATGCTGGAACCGGGAAGTATATCGTGGAACTGGTTAAACATTGCATATTTCCAGGCAGTATCAAGATCGGCTGAATAATACTTTCCGCCGAATAATTTTGCCATTGAAGAAAATTTTTCTGCATTGGTTAAAAGAACTTCACTCATGCGGTTATATTTTTTCATCTTTGCCTGAGTTGTGAAAGTTCCCTGATGATATTCAAGATACAATTCATCCTTCCATACAGGTAAAGAAGAAAGGTTCTGCTCATTCAGCCAATTCAGGTATTGTTCGGCCATTCCGTATTCAACATTGGGGAAGAATTCTATGGTTTTTAGATGCTCAATTCTTGCAAGCATTTCTTTAGTCGGTCCGCCTCCATGATCACCGACTCCGAAAAGCACCATCATTTTCTTAAATCCTGTATTTGCTTCAAACTGTCTCAGCCAATCAACAAGCTGGTAAGCCTGAGTAATTGTATTCACATAATCGAAAGGGAAATAAGAAAGGATCCGCGAGCCGTCCGGGGATTCCCACCAGAAGACTCTGTAAGGGAAAACATTTGTTTCATTCCATCCAATCTTCTGAGTTATAAAAGAATTTATCCCGGCATTCTTATAGATCATCGGCATATTCCAGTTATAGCCGAATGAATCGGGATTCCAGCCTATTTTAACATTCTTGCCGAATTTTGTTTTAAAATAATTTTTTGCGTACAGAAGCTGACGGTTCCACGAAACTCCGTCAATCAGATTGCAGTCAGGTTCTATCCACATTCCGCCGGTTAATTCCCATCTATTATTATATACATTGTCGACAATTTTCTGAAAAACATCGGGATAGATTTTTTCCATCCAATCGTAATATTGAGCTGCACTCTGCGTATAAGTGAAGCCGGGATATGCCTGCATTACATTGAACACCGAATTAAAAGTATTTTTACAGACTTCAATAGTTTCCTTTTTTCTCCAGAGCCATGCAGCATCTATATGGGCATTGGCATCAAAATAAAGAGTAAACCGTTTTACGAATTCTTTTACAGGTTCAAGTTTAGGCTTGACCTCCTGAAGGTTTCCCATAAAAGATTCTATTTCACCATAATCAAGAGCATCGGCATCTATTTCCTCTGCAGCTTCCTGAAGAAGTTCATAAAGCTTAACCCTTTCATCTTTCGAAATATCGGATTTATCGGTGCCCGGATCGTATTTAACCCGTGCATTTGTCTGGTAAGTTTCAAGACTGAGAAGGCGTTGGGCTGTTTTCATACCAAGCGATAAATCGCGTACTTTACTTTGTACCTCTTTTGCGGATTCAAGATTTAATTCCGCCCTAAGCAGCCGTAAAGGTCCGCCTGTATTTATAATTTTAACCGCAACCAGAAATTTCTCTCCCGGCTCCGCTTTTTCTGTCAGTATAAACTCACCATCCCATTGAAAGTATCCATTTTCTTTGCCATTAATCCAGATATAGCCGTAATCATCGACGGATAAAAGAAGGTGGGCCTTCCCCTTTACAGGTTGTCCAAGAATTTCATCGGAGAGCTCAATTTCCTTTCTGATCCAGCATGAATCGAAGTTTAAAGTATCATTTATCATTATTTCATCCCAATCTGAATCATCGAAATCGGATTCATAAGGATTCCCCTCAATTTTAACGTTTTTCAGATTGGGACTAATCTTCCATTCGTTGAATGAATATGTGCTATATGT
>DAISZW010000322.1:0-2072 GCA_036824595.1 Ignavibacteriaceae bacterium | reverse complement strand
AAAAGGGGGAATTATAAATTATTCTTTAACTCCTCTCAGAATTCACCATTTGAAAATTGTCTAAAATAGGAACGCCTGAATGAAGAAACTTCTACTAATCTTTATTATTTCAACCGCTTTAGAATATCCGCAGGAACTGCCTTTCCGCAAAGGGGTAAATATTACAAACTGGTTTCAAGCCTCCAGTCCGCAAAGTATTCAATTTAATAAATACGCAAAAAGAGATTTTGAAAGAATAAAATCGCTGGGTGCAGATGTAATCAGACTGCCGATTAATCTGCATTTTATGACCGGCGGCGCTCCAGAATATACTCTTGATCCATTATTTCTTTATTTGATTGACCAGGTTGTTGACTGGGCTGAAGAGGTTCAAATTAATCTAATATTGGATAACCATACTTTTGATGTGAACATATCAACAAGCACTGATATAGATCAGGTACTGATCCCGGTTTGGACGCAAATGGCGGAAAGATACAAGGACCGTTCAAAATATATCTTCTATGAAATTTTAAATGAACCTCACGGGATATTAGATTACAGGTGGAATGAAATACAGCTTTCGGTTTTGAATACGATAAGGGAAATCGACACTGTGCACACTATTATTGTTGGACCGGCAAATTGGAACAGTTATAATAATTTATCATTAATGCCACAGTATCCCGATTCAAATTTGATTTACACTTTTCATTTCTACGATCCGTTTATATTTACTCACCAGGGAGCAAGCTGGACAGATCCTTCATTAGTTCCACTTGGAGGTGTCCCCTTTCCATATAATTCATCAGTAATGCCGGTCTGCCCCGATACCCTAAGAGGAACTTGGGTAGAAAATGTCTTAAATAATTATATAAATGACGGAACCGAAACAGGAGTAAAAAATCTGATAAATATTGCAGATAATTTTCAGAAGAGCAGAAATGTAAAATTGCTTTGCGGTGAATTGGGAGTGCTGATGTATAATGCTCCTGATTCAGACAGAACTTATTGGTACGGCATTGTAAGGGAATATCTGGAATCAAAAAATATTGCATGGACTATTTGGGATTACAAGGGAGGTTTCGGACTTTTTGAAAAAGACAGCTATGAACTTTTTGATTACGATCTTAATATTCCTTTAGTAAAAAATCTAGGATTTAATGAACCGCCACAGCAGGATTATGTTTTAAAACCTGATTCGGCCGGATTCGATATCTATACAGACGATATTGGTGAAAATATATTAGGATATGGTTCGGGAACAACCGGCTTCTGGAATACTGCTGATCCTCAAAGCGGTAATTTTGCTATTTATTGGACCGGAGCTCCACAGTATAATACTATTTACTTCAGCTTTAAACCAATTAAAGACTTGTCCCGTCTTCTTTCCGAAGGTTATATGATTGATTTTTTTATAAAAGGCTCAACTGAGATTAGTTTAGATATCCGGTTCATAGACACAAAAGAGGGCGAATCCGATCATCCCTGGCGCATCCGTTACAATCTTGATATTAGCAATGTTGAGTATGACGGAATATGGCAGCATTTACAAATACCGCTCAAAGATTTTACGGAGCAGGGTTCATGGGATAACGATACATGGTATATCCCGGAAGGAAAGTTTGACTGGGCTGCAATCGACCGGTTTGAAATTGTTTCTGAGTACGGTGATTTGGGCAGTGCCGAATTATGGTTTGACGAAATAAAAATTCTGAATCCCGAAGCTGTATATGCTGAAAAAGATAATATCAACCCTGCAGTATTCAGTTTATATCAAAATTATCCAAATCCCTTTAATCCTTCAACAAAAATTAAATTTTCAATACCAACCGTAGAGACGGGGCATGCCTCGTCTTTACAAGTTACATTAAAGGTATATGATATTTTAGGAAAAGAAATAGCAATGCTTGTAAACGAAGAAAAAACAGCCGGAAACTTTGAAGTAATTTTTAACGGGAATAGATTTTCAAGCGGAATTTATTTTTACCGGCTGCAGGCAGGCGGGTATTCACAGACACGTAAAATGATTCTGCTTAAATAAAAATTACAGCTTATATTAATTAATACCATAGCCGAAACTAATCCCGAAT
>DAISZW010000321.1:0-2079 GCA_036824595.1 Ignavibacteriaceae bacterium | reverse complement strand
ACGCTTTCCATTAATTTTTCGGCAGTATCAATTGCCGTTACAATTTTCTTTTCATTGTCGGCGTAAAAATTAATATTTAATTCTTTTCCTTCCTTTTTATCCGATTTATAAGAACTGAATGTATAATTGCCGAAATAAACTCCTTCAACAAATGTTTGATAATAATATTCTTCAGACTCAAAATAATTTTTAAATATTCCATAATCCGGGATAAATATATGAAGATGTTTTACTTCTTCTTTTTCAAGCGAAGCTACAAATCCCGCAAGATGGTTTCTGAAATAATCAGGAGAGAATTTTTCGTCTACTTTTACCTTTATAATGGAAATTTCATCCGGCTTTCCATCCTGTTTGGAAGTTCTTATTTCGGAATTATCCCTGGATAAAAATGTTTTCTTCTGAAGCTCGGATAAATGGATGTTGAATATTTTTTCAATGCTCGAAAGATTTGCCTTAAGCTTGTTGTTAGCGATCAAATATCTGACGCTGACCGAGAGCGGCTTATAGATGATTTTTTTATTGCCCGATTTTAAATTGAGTTTAAATATCATAGTTATTCCTTAGAAATTTTCATTGACATTAGAAGATAAATATTCCTCTGCTCTTTTCAGGATTTTAGGTATATAGTCGGCCATTCTGCCGCCGGTTATTCTTAATCCGGATGCATTGAAATGTCCGCCTCCTCCGAATTCTGCTGCAAGCTTATTTACTGGGATGTTTCCTTTAGAACGGAAACTTACTTTAAAACCTTCTTTCAGTTCCAGAAAAAGCATTCCGATTTTTACTTTCTCAACTGAAAGAGAAAAATTAACAAACCCGTCTGTATCGGATTCCATAGCGCCGGTGGATTCAAACATCTCCCTAGTCAGAACCATAAAGCCGATTTGTTTTTCTTCTCCGTGAAGCTCCATCGTGCTTAAAGCCATCCCAAGAAGTTTTATTTTACTGAATAAACTCTGATCATAAATTTTATCAAAAACTTCTCCCGGTACAATACCGAAGTGCAGAAGTTCCGCAGCAATAAGATGTACTTCCGGTGTGGTTTTTTCAAAACGGAAGGAACCGGTATCTGTCATTATTGCCGCATAAAGATTATATGCAATTGAATAATCAAGCTTAACAATATCTGTCTTTTTGATAAAATCGTAAATAATATGCCCGGTTGCGCTGTAATTATTATCGATGAAAAAATGATTTACAAAATCTTCGGAATCGAGATGATGATCTATTGCAATTTTAATTTTAGGAGAATCGTTAAACATCTTTCTCATGCTGACGATTCTGTCGGAACGGTTAAAATCTACTGCGATGAGGACATCGACTTTATCGAAAAAATGAGCATGTTTTGCTTCGTCATATTTTTCTATCTTTTTATCAAAATCCAGAAAAGTGAGGTTATAGGGTGTTGCACTATGATTTACTATATAGACTTCCTTATTAAGCTGCTTGAGAATCAAATACATTGCAACTTCAGAACCTATTGCATCCGCATCAGGATTTACATGAGTTGTGATTAAGAATGAATTATTAGTTAATAAAATATTCTTTAAGAGATTAAAATCGATCATCTGCTATTTTTTAATGGAAATCAAATAGGAATAAATAATGGAACATAAAAATAGGAAAAAATTTGGTTAGTCTGTGTTTGCAGTATGTGGTTTGCAGTATAAGAAAATTAAAATAAAAAATATAATATCGAAAAATGTTTAAAACGTACAGAGTATTCTTTTTTAATCTTTTACTCTTCCATCTCCCATTTTCCATTTTCCTTGATTAGTTCACTTCCCAAGTATTTCCGCTGAACAGAAGTTTTTTTAAATCGCCGGTTCCCCAGGTTTTTTTAAAATTCTCAATCTGCTTATGGTATTCTTCCTCATATGTTGGTTTGGTTTCCTGCCGTAACACTCCTACCGGTGTCGGTAAACTTTCCATTTCACTGAATTGTGAAATTATATGTGCACGCGATGTATTCGGATCAAATTCATCATGAACCCAGATATCATTTATAGAAAACTCACCGTCATTAATATTTATTACTTTAGGATTAAGCCCGTCAAGCTTAATTCCTTTTTCATTGTT
>DAISZW010000164.1:0-7516 GCA_036824595.1 Ignavibacteriaceae bacterium | reverse complement strand
AAGGCGGCCGACGAATTAAAACCTCTCCCGCTTTTCAAGGAGATGAATTTCAAAATCAATAAGTTTATTAAAAAAGTAAAGCTGAGCCTTAGTTCTGCCGATGAGATCAGCATAAATGAATTTCTGCAGAATGAAATTGAACCTGCATTCGGTCATATCAGAAATTACAGCGCCGGTTTAGATGAAAAAATTACAGGCTATTTTAGTTCTCTTGATCCGATTCTTCATGCTTATTATGTCCAGAGAAAGGACTACGAAGAAAGTGTAGCGTTAATAAACGAGACTATTTCCAACTTCCTCGATGAAGCTCAGATCGATGCGCAGAAAATGTATCCGCATTACTTTGAGAAATACAAATCCGATGGAGTTGAGCACAGCATTTACATCGGGAATTCTTTGGTTGAGGATGGGAAATTCGATATGATTTATTTAAGGAATCTCCGGCTCTGGCAGCTTATGACAATGTGCGGAATTGCCAGGAAGCTGGAAAATTTGAAAAAGGAGCTGAAGACCCCGCTTGAAAGCTCTCACTTAATTTTGGCACAGAACAATCCTTTATCAATCAGGTTCCGGTTTGATGAGAAAAAATTCGATGTGGACGGTACTTATAATCTCCGGTATGAGATCATGAAAAAAAGAATTGATAAAGCGTTAATCAAAGGGACAAAGGAAAGACTAACACAGCCCGGAAAAATAGCTATAATTTTTTCGCAACCCAGAGAAGCAAAAGAATACAAACGTTATTTTGAATATCTCGGGGAAAGCGGATACTTGGAGAATAAAATAGAGGAACTTGAAGTTGAAGATCTCCAGGGAGTATACGGATTGAAAGCTTTAAGAGTAAAAGTAAACACGGCTTCAGGTCAAGAGAGAATTAAAGCAAGGGAAATTTCAAGATCGATTAAACAGCTGGAAGACCTGGTTAATGATCCTGTATAAAGTACTTCCCAATTTTTTTATTTAATCAGCATCATTTTTTTAACTGAATTAAATTTGCCTGCTGAAATAGAATAGAAGTATATTCCGCTTGAATACTTTGTACCATTAAAAATTACTTCGTACTCTCTCCCTGACCAGGCGGTTTCGTTAAACAAAGTTTCTAATTCATTTCCAATTGCATCATAAACTTTTATCAAAGCAGCCGTATTCTCAGCAACGGAAAATTTAATTGCAGTAACCGGATTAAAGGGATTAGGATAATTTTGTTCGAGAATAAATTTGTTAGGTACAGAAACCGCTGTTACTTCCAATTCGCTGCTGTATGTATAATTCCCATCTGTATCGATTTGCTTAAGCCGGTAAAAATATAGTCCTGGAGAAAGCTTCTCCCTGAATGAATATTCTTTAGGTGAATTGCTGTTCCCGAGTCCTTCAACAAAACCGATCGTTTCCCAATATTTTTCAACTGTGCGGCGTTCAACTTCGAACCCGTAATTTTCCACCTCTGTTTGAGTAATCCAGGTAAGTATCACCTCCTGATTAATCAGTTTAGCTTTAAATGAATTTAATTCAACAGGAAGGGGATTTGAACCTCCCGATGCATTTGCTAGTACAAAATCGCTGAAAGTAGTAAATGAACCGGAAAGAATTGAACCTGCAGGGGAGCCATTTGCAATACCGCCTAAGTCCTGCCAGGATGCTCCATTGTCTTTGGCAACTCTCAAATTTTCAGGATCAGTGACTCCGTCGTCTGCATTATAAAAAATGACGACAAAAGCAGAAAAAACAACTGCCACGCCGCTTTTGGTTACATTCCAGTATCTAATGGTTGATACTCCGCTGATAGAGGAAGGTAAAGTTCTACTGGCCGGAGCCGTATTAAATAATTCGGCGGTGTAAGTGGAAGAAACGGTATTAGTATGTGTAAGTATAAGTTCTATCGGTCTGTAAGATGAATTTTTTCCAAGAGGAAATAACAATGTCTGCTGGGCCGAAGTATTTTTAATTCTGGCCAGCGGACCATTTATAAAGCATGCTGAACTTCCTCCGCTGATGCTTCCGTTTGCACCAATAGTAAGTAAATTTGCGGCTGTAGTGGTAAGATTCCCATTGACTAAAATTAAAGAATCATTAAGAGTTCTTGATGAGTTAAGGGTTACCCCATTACTGTTATCTATTATGACAGGATTGTTCATGGCAGCAGGGAATTCAAATCCTGTTGTCTGAACTGTACTGCCTTTATATTCCAGAATTGCATCTGCCCCGTATGTAGGAGTAGCCGAAATCCTGGCAGTTCCTTGTAAAGATAGTTCGCCATTAACTCTAACGCCGGTTGTAGTTTTTGTGGCTGAGCCGGATAAAATCAGATTATAATATGTAGTTGCTTTTACTATCTGGTTGCCGGTTCTATTATAGTTAATTGTATTTCCATTGGAAGTTGCGGTGATTTGCCCGGTCGACATTACCGTTCCGCCGGCATTTAGAACGGCATTAGCTCCATTTGTGAATCTCGAAGTGCTGTTCCCCCCCGTTAGGTTGCCTATAACGGTAATATTAGTATTATTTATTAATGTTCTTCCGGAAGGAATTGAAACATTGCTGTTAAAGGTTACCGGATTCCCATTTATTGCCTGATTATTATTAAATATATAAGTACCCTTTCCTGAAGTAAATAAGCCGTAATTCGTAAGACCCCCCTGAAAAGTTATCCCTTCATTTGCGGAATTATTCCAGTTGCCGCCCAGCTCGATATTTACAAGACCATTAAATATTTTTGTCCCTTTAGTGGATGTAAAAGAAATGGTCCCGTTAATAGTTGTTATCGATTGTACTGTAAGACTCCTTCGAACCGAAAGTGATGCTCCATTTTCAATGATTAAAGATGCACAAGATGCAGTTGCATTAATAGTACATGATCTTCCGCTGGGAATTGTAACTGTATCGGGGGTAGTAGGAATCCCGGACGGTAACCAGTTTCCCGCAGTATTCCAGTTTCCTGATGCTACATTAAATGCTTTCTGCCCGCCAAAACTTTGGCTGGTGAATAAACTGATCAGCAATAATAATTTTATAATTAATAAGCTGCTTTTTTTGTAAATCAGATTTTTCATTAATTCCTCCAAAACAAATAAAAATAATCAGGAAGCAATAACGTTTACAGAATAATTTATAATTATTAATTTCTAAGGTTTCGCGAAACGTATCAAGGTATTGTAAAATTGGGCAGAAAACAAATTGACCAACTCGGTGTGAATATCAACAATATTCGAACCAGAAGAAACTGAAGGGGAAAAATTTCGAAAATCGTTCAAATTTGCTGTTTTTTTATATTAGAAAGATTGATTCAGGTAAGTTTGTAACCGCCGGGTTGGACAGTTGCCAAGGATAAATGTAAAATAAATAGGAGATTTCATTCACTTATCGATATTATCTGTTAAAAAAAAGGCGATGAAAAATCATCGCCCTTTTCTCTAGAGATCCATGAGTCTTACTTCATTAAAGTCATTTTCATTGATTTAGTAAATGAGCCTGCAGTTAATTTTGCGATGTAAATTCCGCTGGATAAATTTGCAGCATTAAATTCCGCTCTGAATCTGCCTGCCGGCTGATATTCACTGACGAGTGTAGTCAGCTCATTACCGATAATATCATATACTTTCAGTTCTACAAAAGATTCTTTAGGAATTGCATATTCGATTGTGGTTGAGGGGTTGAAGGGGTTCGGGTAGTTCTGCTGCATCGCAAATACAGAAGGAATATTTGAATTAACTTTTTCTACTGCAACCACGCCGCCCCAGCTTAGATCATCAATAAGTGCAAAGGAACCTAGATTTCCCCCTTCACCGGTAGAATCGCCTCCTACTAAAAACCAAATAACTGCTGAATCTGGAACTTCCGAACTGTTATACTCAATTGGCGCTGAAAATTGAGTGTAAGAAGAAGCTGAATTAAATATTTCAAGGGCTCCTGCACCAATAATTGTATTATCACTATATATCCATACTATAGCAAAAAGACCATCATTACCAACCGGTGAAAATTGATAGAAACCAGTTAGACTACCATAAGTTTGATTGATTGGAAAGCCCTGAAAAGAACCATCTCCGGCCCACATCCAAGGCAGTACAATTGATCCGGGGGTTAACCCAGCAACTATTTCCAATCTTGCTGCAGATGAACCAGAATGGCTAACTGTTGATTGAATAACGGCATCACCAAGAAAATCAAATGTAAACCAACCATCTGGATTTCCATTTGTCCAGTTTTCAAATCCTGCATTAGGTATATCCTGTGCAAACAATGAAAGATTAAGAATTGTTAAAAAGAGTATTAGTTTTTTCATAAATAGTTCCTTTTATGTTTGATAATTTTAGATAATATAATATAACTATTTTTCCGTCACCGCATAATATTGTTTAATACAGTTATAGATTATTTTATCCGCTTTACAACTACTGCCGTAGCATCATCCTGCCATTTTTCCTTATTTCCGAATTCTTCAGCGGCCCGGAAGATTGTTTTCAACAAATCCTCAACTTTTAAGCTGGAATTCTGAAGAACAATCCTTTTCAAACGTTTTAATCCGAATTCCTCGCCGCTGCTGTTCTGTCTTTCGTAAATTCCGTCGGAAAACAGTAAAAGTATGCTGCCGACAGGAATATTAATATAGGAACGGTGAGGTTCAATTTCCGGCATCGCTCCAAAAACAATACCTGATATATCAAGCTTGATCACTTTCCCTTCGTGGAATAGTAAAGGAGACGGATGGCCGGCGTTCGCATAAAAAAGATTCCCGTCATCCTCCATCTCCGCATAAAAAAGAGATACAAATCTGGTTGAATATGCGCTGCGGTAAATTACCGAGTTAAGTTTTTTTAGTGTATGAACCATCTTCATATGCTTTTCAATTCCCATGCGAAGACCTGTAATTACATCGCGCGCCATCAATGCTGCCGGAATTCCGTGTCCGCTTGCATCGCCTATGCAGAAGCCAAATTCCCCCCCGCCGAAATGAAAGAAGTCGTACAGATCTCCGCCTACAAGCTCGGCAGGCTGTGAATGCCCGGCAATTTCATACCCGGGAATTTTCGGAGGTGTGAGGGGAAGAAGACTTTTCTGGATCTGTACAGCCTGCTCCAATTCGCTCTTAACGGATTCGGAGAATAAACGGTAGTTTAAAATTGAACGGACTGCATTTAAACAGAATTCCACCTCTTCACGTATCCATCCGCTGCGCAGTTCGAAAACAAAAATCCAGCGGGTGTCAGGATTATTTACGGTAATAGCTGCCGGTATTGCGTATTCATTCGATTGAATCTCACCGAACTTTAATCCCGGGTTATCAAATATGTAGGTTTTCGAATTCAATATGCTTTGGACAGCTTCAGAGCCTGCGGAAATATTCTGCGAAATATTCACAACGGATGCTTTTTCAGTAGCATAGACAAGAACGAATTCGTCCCCGTTCTGTTCATAGATCCTGCCGTTCCCCAGTTTCAGCTCTTTGCCGAATGTTTTTTCTATCTCCTTAAGGATTACGAAAAGGAAATCCTTCCCGGATTTTTCCTGTCCGATTTTATTTAGGAGTGAATCGAGTTTCCTGTAAAACTCTTTTGGTTCTATCATTTTATATCCTTGGGAAAACTATTAGTGTGAGTTTAAAAATAGTCATAATTTTCCAAGGATGTTGTTCTTAAAACGGCTTATAAAAAGATTTATGGTCTGCGGAATACCGGATCTTTTATTATATAAAAGCAAACCCAACACTATTGTCCCCCATAGCCATTAGAGAGTTGGGCTGGCGTTATGAAATTTTAATATGAGCGGCATGAATGCTTATATTTCATCAAGATTCTAATTCCATAATCGATTTTCCCGGGTAAGAGTTTAGCTGAGTTCATTTTTTGTCCGTTTATCATAAAATCCTTTACTTAAAGGAATACCTTTCTATTTTTTTTAATTTATTATATAATATGTATCTAAAATTAATTTCCCTTATGAAATTGTATTTCTGTCTTTTTGTCTTGCTTACAGCCTTATTTTCTCTTCTCCATGCTCAAATCAAAATCCACAAAACCTTATCTATTGAAGAGGGATTAATTCAATCGCAGGTTACATCCATTTATAAAGACAGCAAGGGTTATCTTTGGTTCGGAACACTCGGCGGATTAAGCCGGTGGGATGGAATCGATTTCCTTAATTACAATTTACAAGACGGACTTTCATATCCTCTTGTTTCAGCAATTGTTGAAGGTAATGAGGGTGAACTTTATGTCTGTACAAACGGCGGCGGAGTAAATATTCTTAAAGATGGAAAATTCGATACACTTAATACTGCAGACGGATTGGCTGATAACCGGGTATATGCCGCTCTCTTATCGCGTACAGGAAAAATTTATTTCGGTTCTGCTGCAGGAATCAGCATCTATTCCGGGAAAAAATTTTCAACTTTTGATGAATCAAAGGGGCTGAGCAATAACCGTGTAACATCAATCTATGAAAGCAGGGACGGCACAATTTATTTTTCGACTGCGGACGGAGTTACTGTCATTAAGAACGGAAAGATTAAAATTATTTCCTCTAAAGATGGATTGACGGGAAATAAAGTAACTAGCGTCCGTGAAGGAGATGATGGTACTTTATATTTCGGAACGTGGGGAGAAGGGGTTACAATCTTTAAAAACGGCAAATATTATCCAATAAAAAAAGAACATGGCTTATCTGAAAATCTTGTATATACTATAATTGCCGGAAAAGATAATAAAATTTATTTCGGAACGTGGGGCGGCGGAGTTAATATTTATAAAGATGGTGAAATAAAAAAAATTTCTTCTTCCGAAGGATTAGAAAACGACTTCATCATGTCGGTTTATGAAGATATCAATGGGGTTGCTTATTTCGGGACAGACGGCGGTGGTGTCAGCATTTACAATAAAGAGAAATTAACCACCTGGAATACTTCTTCCGGTTTGGCCGAAATGAATATCAGGGCAATCTACAAAAGCAGGAGCGGTGATATTTATTTCGGGACAGACGGAAACGGAGTTACAATATTTTCAAACGGCAAAATCATTCAGCTGAATGAAAAAAATGGTTTGTCAGGGAACAGCATCCGGTGCTTTTATGAAAATAAGAAGGGTGAAATTCTGGTCGGCACTTTCGGCGGGGGAATCAGTGTTATTAAAAATGGAAGGACAATCAACACTGCTTTCAACAAATTTTTTAAGGACTATCGTATTAAAACCATTTACGAAGATCTGCAGGGAAATCTCTTAATCGGTACTTACAATGAAGGTGTTTATTTCTTCAAGGAAGGTAAAATAACCCGTATCCTTAATGAATCATCAGGACTGAGCAGTAATTTTATAAATGCGATTTACCAGGATATAGACAGCACCTGTTACTTTGGAACATGGGAAGGAGTAAACATTGTAGGAAATAACGGCATTAAACTACTGGATAATAAAAACGGTTTGTCGAACAATTTTGTGAATGCTATTTACGGCAATAAACAGGGAAAAATTTATTTAGGCACCGACGGCGGATTAAATATTTTAAATAATGGAAAGATTGAAAC
>DAISZW010000035.1:0-23342 GCA_036824595.1 Ignavibacteriaceae bacterium | reverse complement strand
GAGGGAACCTTTGACATAAAATATTTATCAGAATTCCTTTAACTTTGCTAAAAGCTTTCCGATTTAAAATCTACAAAAGAGGTAAATAATGAAATATTTAATAACATATGCCCTGCTGCTTTCATTTGCATTACTAAGCAGCTGCTTAAAGGAGAATGATTCCCAAATGAAAAAAGACCGGGACAATTTTAAATATCAGACCGAGCAGTTTGCCGACCTTGCAATACTGCGCTTCAAAGTACCCGGTTTTGAAGAGCTTACTTTAAAGCAAAAAGAGCTTGTCTATTATTTATATGAAGCTGCGCTTTCCGGGAGAGATATTTATTATGACCAGAATTTTAAGCACAACCTTGAGATCAGGAAAACTCTGGAAGCAATTGCAGCAAGCTACGGGGGGAACAGAGAGAATGATCAATTTAAAAAATTTATGATCTATACCAAACGGGTATGGTTATCCAGCGGGATTCATCACCATTATTCAAACATGAAATTCCGGCCGGAATTTACGAAAGAATATTTTGCAGAGCTCGTAAAAGGATCGGATGCAAAGTTGCTACCTTTAGCCGATGGGGAAAATGCAGATTCATTCATTAAAAAAATTACCCCGATTATATTCGACCCGGAAATTGCAGAAATGAAAGTAAACAAAGATGCTAAAAACGACCTTGTAAAATCATCCGCAGTTAATTTTTATGAGGGAGTTACACAAAAAGAAGTCGAGGCTTTTTACAACAAGTTGCAGGATAAAAATAATCCACGCCCGGTATGGCACGGCTTAAATTCGAAGGTAGTGAAGGAAAACGGAGCCGTTATCGAAAAGACCTGGAAAGTCGGCAGCATGTATTCTCCCGCCATAGAAAAAATTGTTTACTGGCTTGAGAAGGCAGTTACCGTCGCGGAAAATGATGCGCAGAAAACTATCCTGCAGAAATTAATTGAATACTACAAAACAGGCGATCTGAAAACATGGGATGAATACAACAAGCTGTGGGTGCAGGATACGGTATCGAGAGTAGATGTTGTAAACGGATTTATAGAAGTCTATAACGATCCCTTAGGTTATAAAGGATCATTCGAATCTATCGTATCGATAAAGGATATGGATGCTACAAAAAGAATAGATGCCATAAGCAAACAGGCACAATGGTTTGAGGATAATTCGCCGATAGCGGATGAGCACAAGAAGAAAAATGTAGTGGGAATTTCCGCGAAGGTTATTACTGTAGTAGTTGAATCGGGAGAATCATCGCCGTCAACGCCCATCGGAATTAACCTGCCGAATTCAAATTGGATAAGAAAAGAGTACGGTTCAAAATCGGTGAGCCTTGGCAATATAAATGAATCGTATGATAAAGCCGCATCGGAAGAACTGATGAAGGAGTTTTCTTACTCTGATGAAGAATACCAGCTCACTAAAAAATTCGGAACTGTTACGGATAACCTTCACACAGATCTGCATGAAGTGATAGGGCATGCATCGGGACAGATAAATCCGGGAGTGGGCACACCGAAGCAAAGTTTAAAGAACTACGCCTCCACAATTGAAGAAGCCCGAGCTGATCTTGTTGCCTTGTACTATATTGCAGATAAGAAACTGATCGACATCGGGGTAATGCCTAATGATGAAGCGTATAAAGCTGAATACAACCGTTATATCAGGAACGGATTGCTCCAGCAGCTTGCACGGGTCAAGGAAGGAGAAAACATCGAACAGGATCATATGCGGAACAGGCAGATGATTTCTAAATGGTGTTATGAGAAAGGAAATAATGCGAACGGTACTAGTGTAATTGAAATGAAGAAGAAAGACGGAAAAACTTATGTTGTAATTAATGAATACCAGAAACTAAGAACTTTATTCGGGCAGCTGTTGAAGGAAGTCCAGAGGATTACTTCGGAGGGAGATTATGAATCTGCAAAAGCGCTCGTAGAAAAATATGGAGTAATAGTAGATAAAGAACTTCAGAAGGAAGTGATTGAGCGTTATAAAAAACTTAACGTTGCACCGTATAAAGGATTTATAAATCCTATATTGAAACCTGTCTATGACAGCGATAAAATTGTTGATGTAAAGATCGAGTACCCGGAAGATTTCACTGAGCAGATGCTGTATTATGCAAAGAATTATTCGCTGCTGCCGAACAGGAATTAAGGAGTAAATTATTGAGGTTGTCCAAAAAAGTAATGATTCTTTTAGGGCAATAGAACACGGATGACGCAGACCTGCCTGCTCGCCTCGTCTCCGACGAGTCGGAGCAGGCCGGCAAGGCAGGATAAGCAGATTAACGCGGATAGGAATTTAAAAATTGCTTTTGGACAGCCTTTAACTTAAAGTCTAAGAATTAGATAATGTAATGCTTTTAATTAGTAGTTGTAGAGACATCGTATCCAACAATACGGCTGCCTTTCCGGCTACGCCGCCGCTTGATATGAAACCCACTGCTGCTGCATTATTATCGATGCACCTCCAAGGTGAGTCTCACTTAATTAGCTTCTGTGATGTTAATATCATACCTCTCCCTCTCACTTAAAATTCATTTCTAATTTTTTTATCTTAGAAAAAAGAACAAATGAATTGGAAGAGATTATATGAAAAACGGATTTGATTTGACTGATCAGAAAGCTGCCCTGCTTGCAGGCGATAGAGAAATTATCGAATCATCGACGCAGGAAGCAGTTGATAATGATGAAGAGCTTTTAGATGCATATTCAAAAGCAGTTGTAGGGGCCGCGCGGATAGTAGTCCCTCGGTTGTTAACATAAATGTTTTTTTAAACGGAAGAGCCGGGAGAGACCCGCAAAGAGCCGGCAGCGGATCGGGATTTATTTTTACTCCGGACGGATTTATCCTGACTAACAGTCACGTTGTGCATAATGCAGGCAAAATTGAAATAATATTAAACGACGGAAGAAGAGTAAGAGCAGACCTTATAGGCGACGACCCGGATACCGATCTTGCTGTGATCAGGATTGATTCCTCCAATATTAAAGAGGTTACATTCGGCGATTCCGGTAAAATAAAGGTAGGACAACTAGTTATCGCAATCGGAAATCCGTATGGATTTCAGGC
Source organism: Ignavibacteriaceae bacterium (assembly GCA_036824595.1). Classification (GTDB taxonomy): domain Bacteria; phylum Bacteroidota; class Ignavibacteria; order Ignavibacteriales; family Ignavibacteriaceae; genus DATKLQ01. The sequence continues at coordinate 20,272 of DAISZW010000035.1, read as the reverse complement.
ATCTGTTACATCAGGAGTTGTAAGCGCATTGGGAAGATCGCTGCGTGCTCAATCAGGCAGACTGATTGACAACGTAATTCAAACCGATGCAGCGCTAAATCCGGGGAATTCCGGTGGTCCGCTTGTCAATTCAAAAGGTGAAGTTGTAGGAGTAAATACGGCAGCTATCCTTCCGGCCCAGAATATCTGTTTTGCAACGGCAATTAATACTGCAAAATTTGTGGCGGGAAGATTAATAAAAGACGGCAGGATAAAACGCAGCTACATCGGTGTAGCCGGTCAGGATGTTCCGCTTCATAGAAGAATTGTTTATTTCTATAACCTTCCCAATTCAAAAGGAATAATGATTACCTCTGTTGAAAATAATACTCCGGCATTTAAAGCAGGTCTCTACGCGGGAGATGTAATAATTGGATTTAATGATCAGCCGATTTCGGGGATCGATGATCTCCACAAGTTCCTGACGGATGCGCAGGTCGGTGTTGAAGCCAAAATAAAAATTTTACGAGGGACCGAAATAATTGAACTGCCGATTTTCCCCGCTGAAAGGATTCAATAAATTATCTTAAAAGAAATTAATCTTTTCTTAATTCGGCCTTAATAGTTCAACCGAAAGTTTTGGGAGCCATTCTATAAAAGAATTCTCCCTCCTACAAAACAATAGATTACATTATATTTGAAGCAGCGATTGAAAGAATTATGGCTTTAAGTATAGGAATAATCGGGCTGCCGAATGTCGGCAAATCCACACTCTTCAATGCATTAACAAAAGCTCAGAATGCTGCTGCAGAAAATTATCCGTTCTGCACAATCGAGCCGAATAAAGCAATCGTACCGCTGCCGGATGAACGCCTGAAAAAATTAGCTGCGCTTGTAAAGCCGCAGAAAATTGTTAATGCCGTTATAACATTTGTCGATATTGCCGGTCTTGTAAAAGGCGCCAGCAAAGGGGAAGGATTGGGGAATCAATTCTTAGGCAATATCAGGGAAACCAATGTGCTAATCCATATTGTACGCTGTTTTGAAAATCCGGATATTGTTCATGTAGCGGGAGAAATAAATCCGCTGAGTGATATTGAAACAGTTGAAACGGAATTACTGCTTGCGGATATTCAGGCTCTCGAAAGAAAGATTGAAAAGCTGCAGAAAGCATCTAAGGCAGGAGATAAAATCTCTAAAGAACATCTTGCCGAAGCTGAATCTTTTTTTGCTTTTATAAACGGGAACAAGCCGGCAATATTATTTCCTGAAAAGGAGAAAGAAACAGTAAAAGCTCTTTTAAATGAATTAAAACTGATGACTTCGAAGAAAATAATTTACTGCGCTAATGTAGATGAAGAAGGATTGGATCCGGATAATCCGTTTGTCCGGCAGGTTAAAGAATATGCGGAATCTAGAAATGCACCCGTAGTAACTATATCTGCAAAGATGGAGGAAGATTTGATTTCATTAACTGAAAATGAGCAGGCTGAATATTTATCGGCATCCGGAATAACTGAAAGCGGACTTGAGAAGATAATTAAAGCATCTTTTAATGCGCTTGATTTAATCAGTTTTTTTACCACTACAGGGGGAAAAGAAGTTCATGAATGGATAATACCAAAAGGAACAAAAGCACCGCAGGCAGCGGGAGAAGTGCACACTGATTTCGAAAAGGGATTTATCCGCGCCGAGGTGATTAAGTATGACGATTTTATTAAATTCGGTTCTGAAGCTGCATGCAGATCAGCCGGAGCAGTTCACGTTCACGGAAAGGATTATCCCGTCGAGGATGGAGATGTGATTCATTTCCTGTTTAATGTGTGAGGTTCAATTCTCTTTTACCTTTCACTTTTTTTAATTAAATATTAATAATTTGAATTAAAGAATATGTGTTTATTACTAGTTGCAAATAAAGTTCATCCGAAGTACAAGCTTATCATTGCTGCAAACAGAGATGAAGAATATGCCAGGCCGACTGAAAAAGCAGGATTTTGGAATGATCATTCGAATATAATCGGCGGAAGAGATTTAAAGGACGGGGGTACATGGCTCGGTGTTTCAACCAATGGAAAATTTGCCGCCGTTACAAACTTCAGAGATCTCGATAAAAAGGAAAACGCTCCTTCAAGAGGAATGCTGACTAAAAATTTTCTTACCGGCAGCGATTCACCATTAGAATATTATGAGCAGATCAAAAAAAATGCTGCCGAATATAACGGCTTTAATTTAGTATTCGGAGTGTTAAATGAAATCTATTTTTTTTCGAATAAAAACGGCGAGATCTCAAAATTAGAAAAAGGAGTTTACGGCTTAAGCAATTGTCTGCTCGATACTCCCTGGCCAAAGGTTGAAAAAGGGAAAGACATGCTGCGAAAAATCCTAAATATTGAACCGCTGCGGCTTGACAGCGTATTTAACCTGCTCCTCGATAAAAAGCAGGCAGACGATAAGCAGCTTCCCGATACAGGTGTCGGTTTGGAGCTTGAAAGAATACTCTCACCGATTTTTGTTAAAACCGAAGGCTACGGAACAAGATCCTCAACGCTGGTTCTTATTAATAACCACAATGAAGTAAATTTTATAGAGAAAACTTACAATCCGGTTGATGATCGCCTGGAAGAAACTAAATTTAATTTCCCTCTTCAGCATGCATAAATTCAGTATTGCAGTTCTGATCAGAAAATCACAGACAGTTTGACAGAATTCTTATAAATTAGAATGATGAATTTCGAAATTAAACATGATGAAGCCAACGGAAAATTCTTTTCGGTAATTGACGGAAAAGAAGCACGTCTCGAATATGAAAAAATAGATGAAAAAACGATTGAGTTTTCGTATACCTATGTTCCGCCTTCACTTAGAGGAAAAGGAGTTGGTGCAAAACTTGTAGAATACGGTTTAAATTATGCACGGACTAATAATCTATCGGTAATTCCCTCCTGCTCATACGTCGAGAATTTTATCCATAGGAATCAAAACTATAAAGACCTAGTAAGCGATTCGTAGCTTCTGCAGTCTATTTTTTCAAAGCTGCAGTTAAGACCATTTCCACACCGGTCAAGGCTCTAGAAACAGGGCAATTTTTTTTGGTAGTCTCCGCATGCTTTTTGAACTCCGCTTCATCAATTCCTTCAACCATTCCTTCAGTATTTATTTCAATTTTCGTTATAGTAAATCCCGCTTCCTTTTTCTCAATGTGAACTTTATCCTCTGTTTTAATTGAATTCACTTTGAATCCGGCGGTAGATAAACTTAGGGCAAGTGCCATTGAAAAACATGCGGAATGAGCGGCACCCAATAATTCTTCCGGATTTGAAGTCTTACCGGTTTCAAACCTGGATGCAGCATCATAAGGAACATTAAGTAATACTTTTGTTTCGCTGCTTAAAGTTCCTTTACCTGTTTTAAGATCGCCTTTCCATTCTGCATTTGCTTTTCTTACAGCCATATTACTCTCCTTTATAAAACTTAAATGATGTAGTTTTTGATTAAGTCTAACTGTGCTTGTAAAAAATAAATTTGGATTATTAAAGTTAAACCACGGATAAATATTATTCCTATTTGAATGTACTAAGATGTGACCATTATTACCCTTTCAGGCAGGATTTATTCTTAAAATAAACTTAGTTTTAAACTTATCCTGCCTCTCGGTTGGAATTAATTAATTACTAAATGTTAAAAATGCTGATAGGCGGAATCAAATGAAAATATATGAATCACAATAAATTATTAGGAATTTCAATGAATGAAAAATTAAATGGTTTAAATGGTATTTCAACCGAATTATTAAAAGAAGAAAGGGCTGTTTCAAGGTTCGAACTCATTCAGAGATACCAGAAGGTAAGAAATTTTTCTTTTGATCTCTGCAAGCCTCTAGTAACGGAGGACTACGTTATTCAATCCATGCCTAATGTTAGCCCGACCAAATGGCATTTGGCGCATACAAGCTGGTTTTTTGAAGCGTTTGTTTTAAATAAAGCAAATCCCAATTACAAATCTCTTCATCCTCAATACAATTTTTTATTCAATTCATATTATGTTTTAGTCGGTGAAAGATGGATCAGGGCTATGCGGGGATTATTGTCGCGCCCAACAGTTAGTGAAATTTATAAATACCGGGATTATGTAGATGAAAAGATGCTTGAGTTTTTAGAACATTCGAGTGAAGAAACTTACTATGAATTTGCACCGGTAGTGGAAATAGGGATTCAACATGAACAGCAGCACCAGGAATTAATTTTATCCGATATTAAGCATGTTTTTTCAATAAATCCTTTAATTCCTGTTTATTCCCAGAGGAAACCGGAAATGGTTTCAGATATTCCTGGATTAAACTGGGTACACTTTAAAGAAAGTGTTTATGAAATCGGGTTTGACGGAGAAGGCTTTTCTTACGATAATGAATCGCCGAAACATAAAGAATACATAGAATCTTTTCTGCTGTCTTCCAGGTTAGTTATGAACGGAGAATACATACAGTTCATTGAAGACAAAGGTTATCAGCGCCCGGAACTTTGGCTTTCGGACGGCTACACAGCGATGGAAAACGAAAAATGGAATTCTCCGTTATACTGGATGAAAGAAAACGGCAAGTGGTATAATTTTACTTTAAATGGAAAAAATAAAATTAATCCCGGTGAACCGGTTTGTCATGTAGGCTATTACGAAGCCGATGCATTTGCACGGTGGGCAGGCTACCGTCTTCCTTCGGAAGCAGAATGGGAGGTCGCAGCAAATGATATTCTTATCGAAGGTAATTTTGCCGATATTAAAAATTTCCACCCCGTCCCGCTGAACAAATCGGGTAGTAAAATTCAGCAGATGTATGGAGATGTTTGGGAATGGACAAGAAGCTCTTATTCTCCTTATCCGGGCTATAAAACACTGCCTGGTGCATTAGGAGAATACAACGGGAAGTTTATGTCCAACCAGATGGTTTTAAGGGGAGGTTCCTGTGCTACCTCCAAAAGCCACATCAGGAAAACTTATAGAAATTTTTTCCCGCCGAATGCCAGATGGCAGTTTATGGGTGTAAGATTGGCAAAAGATATCTAAATCATGATTAATTATTCTTTGAAAAAGGAAAAAAATGACGCTTAAAACTGAAGAAATCACCCAGGAAGATATTTTTAATGAAGTCCTGAAAGGATTAACTTCTCCGCAAAAGTATCTGCCGAGTAAATTATTTTACGATGAAAAAGGTTCGGAACTATTTGATAAAATAACCCGGCTCGATGAATACTACCTAACCCGGACTGAGATTAAAATCATGCTGGAAAACATTGAAGAAATGTCCTCGCTTTTAGGAGAAGGAACCTTGCTGATTGAACTCGGCAGCGGAAGCAGTATAAAAATTAGGCTGCTTCTGGATCATATTCCCGGGCTTGCAGGTTATGTACCGGTGGATATTTCGGCTGAACATCTGCTGCAGTCTTGCGAAACTTTAAAGATCGACCATCCTAATTTGGAAATATTTCCCGTCGCTGCCGATTATACAAAAGATTTTGATCTGCCGGAAATTAAAAAACCTTACGATCATAGGGCAGTTTATTTTCCCGGTTCAACGATCGGAAATTTCACTCCAGGCGAAGCTAAATTATTTTTGGGAAGGATCGCAAAGCTTTGCGGAAAAAACGGCGGTTTGATTATCGGTGTTGATTTAATAAAGGAAAGAAAAACTCTTGAAAAAGCTTACAACGATAAACTTGGCGTAACTGCACAATTTAATATGAATATTTTGAAACGCCTAAACAATGAGTTAAATACAGATTTTGATTTAAATAAATTCAAGCATTTTGCCTTCTTTAATATCGTTGAAAACAGGATAGAAATGCATCTTGTTTCGAAAGAGATTCAGAATGTAAACCTGGACGGTACTGCAATCCAATTTAAAAAGGGGGAAACAATTACAACAGAATACTCTTACAAATATACCCTGGAAAGCTTCGCAGGATTAGCTTCCGATTTTTTTGACGTAAGAAAGGTCTGGACAGACGAGAATGAATTATTCAGTGTTCAATATTTAAGAGTTAAATAATTACTTTTGCGGCTGCATTCCGAACTGCTGCCATTCTTCATAAGAAGGACCGTAAATTCCGGGGACTTTCAATCCAGCGAGCCTCATCAATACGGTCATCTGAGCACGGTGATGTATTTGGTGAACAATAAGTACTTTCAATACGTTTTCTTTTGTCCACATTTCGCCGTACATATTTACTTGATCTTTCAGACCTGCATCAGTCCAATCTCTTTTAATTTTTTCAGTCATATTGATTGAAGCTTTTTTATATTCTTCAATAATTTCTGCTGCAGAATCTGGTTCTTCATAGGAGTCTTCGACTGCATCAATGGCAGAACCGGCTGTTCTCATCATTTCTCCAAGTGCACCGGTAATATGCCAGGCCAATCTTCCGATTGTTCTTTTGTAACCTGGAATCTGCTTGTTTAATGATTCATCGGAAACGGCACTGAAAATTTTTAAAGTGGCATCACTTTCAGCATTCCAGTCACGGATAAATTCATCTATTGAATTATACATCGAGTTCTCCCTTGTTTAGTTAAATAGTGATCTATTTTTTATGCCTGCTTTCAAGATTTGAAACAACTTCCGAGAATTCAATCTCTTTTTCAGCTAGCATAACCAATAGATGATAAATCAAGTCTGAAACTTCATTAATAATTTCATTCTTATCGTTGTTCTTTGAAGCAATTAAAACCTCAACAGCTTCTTCGCCGACTTTTTGAATTATCCTGTTTTCCCCGTCTTTAAATAATTTAGCTGTATAAGAATTTCCCGGTAAATCTTTTTTCCTTTCTTTAATCAGGCTGAAAAGCTCATTCAAGAATTTAAGGGACGAATCTTTTTCCAAACCGAAGCAGGAATATTTTCCGGTATGGCATGTTGGTCCCTTTGGTTCGGCATAAATAAGCAGCGAATCATTGTCGCAGTCGGCCTTAAACTTTATGAGATTTAAATAATTTCCTGAAGTCTCCCCCTTAGTCCATAGCTTTTTTTGTTTACGGCTGTAGAATGTAATAAGCTTAGTTTCAATTGTTTTTTCAAGCGATTCCCTGTTCATAAAACCGAGCATTAAAATTTGTTCGGTGATATTGTCTACCACAATTGCAGGGATCAAGCCGTTTAATTTTGCAAAATTAAGTTCATCAATGTTAATCAAAATAATTTCCTATGAGCTGTTTATAATCTTACGAGAATATTATTTGCCTGAAGATATTGTTTTAATTCTTTAATCGGCAGGACATTAAAATGGAATAAGCTTGCAGCAAGGCATGCGTCCACCTGTGCTTCGTTAAATGCATTGAGAAAATCTTCTTTTTTGCCTGCGCCCCCGGAAGCAATAATCGGAACCGAAACTGATGATGTAAGCTCTTTTAAAAATTTTATATCATATCCGGATTTTGTTCCGTCTTTATCCATTGAGGTTAAGAGAATTTCTCCGGCACCGAGATCAGCCGCACGTCGGCACCAATCCATTGCACTCAAGTCGACCTCTTCCCGTCCGCCCTTAATAAAGATTTTATAATTGCCGTTAATCAACTTTATATCAATTGCGGCAACAACCGCCTGGCTGCCGAACTGTCTGCTGGCTTCAGTAATAAGATCCGGATTTTTCACTATCGCAGAATTCAATGAAACCTTATCCGCTCCCGATTTTAATAAAGTATCTATATCTTTTAGCTCAGAAATGCCGCCGCCTACAGTAAAAGGAATTCTAACCGATTTTGCAACTTCTTTGACCAGTGTAAATAATGTTTTTCTTTTTTCGGAAGAAGCGGTTATATCGAGGAACACCAGTTCGTCGGCGCCGTCTTCCGAATATTTGGCTGCAAGCTCAACAGGAGAGCCGGCGTCTACAAGATTAATAAAATGAGTACCTTTTACAACTCTTCCGTCTTTGACATCAAGGCAAGGGATTATTCTTTTGCAAAGCAACAGCTGCAAGCTCCTCTAAATTAATTAATTCATCATATATCGCTTTTCCTACAATTAAAGCATACGGATCAATCTTTTTTACTTCCTGAATATCGCTGATATTTTTAATTCCACCCGAAGCAATTAGTTTTATACCCGGATATTTTTTCAATATTTTTTTATAAAGATTTATATTGGTCCCCTGAAGTGTTCCGTCCTTGGAAATATCGGTGCATAAAAAATTTTTTATTCCGAGAGATAAACAGTAATCGATATGCTCATAAATTGTAGTCGAAGTATCCTCCGTCCACCCGTATACGGCAATTTTTTCATTTTTCGAATCAATTGCCGCTACAATTTTTTCCGGTGAATTCGATTCAACTATCAGCTCGAATTCTTTTTTATTCTTTACAGCAAGCGACCCGATTATTGCAAACTCAACGCCGGCACTAAAAATTTCGGAAGCGGTTTTTACGTCTCTTACTCCGCCGCCGAATTCAATTTTTAATTTGGTTTCGGCTGCAATCCGCTTTACTGTTTCCAGCTCGGTAAATTTACCTGTTTTTGAACCGAGCAGATCGACAATATGCAACACGGTGAATCCCAGGGATTCAAATATTTTTGCCTGCCGAAGAGGGCTGTTTTTATAAAAAGTTATAAAATCAAAGCTGCCCCTTGAAAGGCGGACAATTTTATTCTGGTAAATATCAATTGCGGGAATTATTAACATAATTCAATAAAATTCTTAAGTAATTTTAAACCTGCTTCGGCAGACTTTTCAGGATGAAACTGTACACCGTAAAAATTATCTTTCTCCATCGATGCGCTGAATTTTATTCCATTATCTGAAAGAGAAGTCGAGTATTGATTTTCAGGCAGATAATAGGAATGAGCAAAATAAAATCTTTCGCCGTTCTCTATTCCCTCGAATAATTTACATTTATTATTGTTTCCTGCTTGTTTTAATTCCAAATCATTCCAGCCCATATGAGGCACTTTAGTTTTGCTGCTGTCAAAAATCATTGCAGCTCCGGGAAATATTCCAAGGCAGGTTATATTTCCTTCTGTGGAAAAATCCGCCATCAATTGCATGCCCAGGCAAATTCCAAGCAGCGGCTTTTTCTCCAGGCGCAATACACTGAATAAATTCAGCTTATGAAGCTGTTTCACCGCAAATGAAGCTTCTCCCACGCCCGGGAATATTACTTTCTCGGCATTTAATATCTCGGTTTCGTTTTTTGTTATCTTATATTTCTGGTTTAATTGTTCAAGAGCATTGGCAACGGATGCTACGTTCCCTGCTCCGTAATCTATTAAAGCTATCATAAGACTCCTTTTGTCGAAGGCAGCTTTCCTGCACTTCTTTCATCTATTCTGCACGCTTCATTTAATGATTTGGCAAAGGCTTTAAATATTGCCTCGATTTTGTGATGATCATTTTTCCCTTTTGCTTTTATATAAATATTGGCTTTTAACCCGGAAGATAATCCTCTGAAAAATTCTTCAGTTAATTCCGTCGGGAAATCCCCGACTTTTTCCCTGCTGAATTTGCAGTTAAATTTCAGATATGATCTTCCTCCCAGATCGATAGTACAAATAGCAACAGAATCATCCATTGGTAGAAAATATCCGTATCTTTTTATTCCTGATTTTTCTCCAAGTGCCTCGAGCAGGCATTCTCCCAATGTAATTCCGACATCTTCGACAGTATGATGTTCATCCACATGCAGATCGCCTTTTACATTAACGGCTAAACCGATGTTCCCGTGCCTGGCTATCTGTTCAAGCATATGATCGAAAAATCCAATTCCTGTATCAATATCTGCTTTTGAAATTGAATCGAGCGATACTTTGATTTTTGTTTCAGTTTCTTTTGTTTTACGGTGATGTGAAGAGCTTCTAATTCTTTTTAAGACTTCATCTGCTGCTTCTTCAAATGTCCGGATCTTGCTTTTCTCGGAAATAATAATTGTGTTTTCCTGCCTGGAGTTTTCGGTTGTAATAATAAAATCAGCATCAAAGGGTTCCGTTAAGATTTTGTTTATCTCAATCCCCTCATTCTTAAGAATTTTCTGCAATAATGGATTTGAAGATAAATCTAATCCATCGGAATAGATTAAAAAAGATCTTTGAGATAATTTCTTCAAACCGCTGATCATTCCAATAGACAATGGAGGATCAAGATTGAAGAATGAATTATGGATTTTTATTTTTTTCATAATATGAAAACTAATTAAAATTCTTATCCTAAAATTTTTTTAATTTCACTCCAAAGCAAATCGTTTTCCTTTTCAGTTCCAATCGAGATTCTCAGGCAGCCTTCAAGTTTAGGCTGGCCGCTTCTATCCCTTATTATTATCCCTTTTTCAGCCAGCTTCTGCTGCACTTCTTTCGGCTCTGAACACTTAATCAGCAGGAAATTTGCATCGGATTCGAATACTTTTTCTATTCCCTTTAAGCTTTCAAGCTGGTTTTTCAATCTTTCTCTTTCTCTTAAAATTGATTTGATATATTGATCTCTTTGTGCACAATTCTCTATTGCTTTTTCAACAACATAACGGGTTAATGAATTTATATTATAAGGGGCTTTAACTTTTAAAAGTATATTAGTTATTTCCGGATTCGCACAGCAGAAACCAAGTCTTATTGCAGCCAATCCCCACGCTTTTGAAAAAGTTCTCAATACAACCAGGTTCGGATAATTTTTAATTTCGTTAATTACGGAACTATTACCTGCAAAATCAATATATGCTTCATCGACAATAATGATTGATTTGAATTCTTTACACAAACTATTAATATCGCTCTTGTTAAGTAAATTTCCTGTAGGATTATTCGGCGAGCAGAGAAAAATAATTTTAACGTTATCAGAATATTTCTCTTTTATAGAATCAAAGTCGATCTGGAAATTATCATTCAGCAGAACATGAATTGTCTCCACATTATTTATATCGCACGCAACTTTATACATTCCGTAAGTAGGTTCCGGTATAATTACTTTATCTTCATTCGGTTCACAAAATATTCTGATCAACAGATCAATTATCTCATCCGAACCTACTCCAAAAAAAAGATTCTCTTCAGGGATAGAATAAAATTTTCCGGTAATGTTTTTTAAATCTTTTTGGCGGGGATCAGGATACCGGTTTAATTGAAGTCCGTTAATACCGGTAAAAGTGGAACCGAAGCTGTTTTCATTTGCATCGAGGAGAATTCCTCTGTCGTACATATTCCGTGCAGATGTGTAAGGCTTCAAATTAATAATATTTGAACGGACAAGATCTTTTATGTTCATAATTTATTTTTAATGATTTAAATATTTAAAAAATTATCAAATGAATATTCTAATTTTTGAATCTGATGCTTACCGCTCTTTTATGCGCTTCGAGACCTTCTGCTTCGGCCAGAGTTTCAATGACCGGAGCAATTTTTTTCAATCCTTTCCTTGAAAGTTTTTGAAAAGTCATTGATTTCATAAATGACTCTACCGTTAGTCCCCCGGTTATTCTTGCATAACCGGAAGTAGGCAGTGAATGATTAGTTCCCGAAGCATAATCACCGGCACTTTCCGGTGAAAATCCGCCGATGAACACGGAGCCTGCATTATGAATCTCATTCCTGTACTTTTCGGCATTTTTTATATTCAGGATTAAATGTTCGGGCGCATACATATTGCTAAAATTAACTGCTTGAATTAAATCTTCAGTAATTAATGAAATAGAATTTTCAAGCGACTTTTCAGCAAATTCTTTTCTCGGCAGAATTTCCAGCTGCCGAAGTAATTCCAAATTAATTTTGCTTACCATTTCTTCAGAATCAGATAAAAGAACTACTTGAGAATCCGGCCCATGCTCAGCCTGGGAAAGGAGGTCCAATGCTGCAAAAGCAGGATTTGAATTTCTATCCGCTATGACTACCAATTCACTTGGACCGGCCGCCATATCAATTGCTGCTCCTTCAGGATCAATACTTACTAAAAGCTTTGCTGCCGTTACATATTGGTTACCCGGTCCGAAAATCTTATTTACTTTTGGAATAGATGAATCGCCGTACGCCATTAAGCCGATTGCCTGTGCACCGCCGATTTTATAAAATTCGGTTATTCCGCAAATTTCGGCGGCATAAAGTAAAGGATTATTCACTTTCCCTTCCTTAGCCGGGGAATATACAACCACTCTTTTACAGCCGGCAATCCGGGCAGGTATTCCGAGCATAAGCATTGTTGAAGGGAGAACGGCACTGCCTCCCGGAATATATAATCCCGCATTCTCTATTGCTCTGAATTCTCTCGAACATTTTATTCCATTCTGAATTTCTACTGTATACGGCTTAGGTAATTGTTTTTTATGAAATTTTTCGATGTTTTTTGCGGCAATCTGCAGAGCCTTCCTTGTTTTTTTATCAAGATTTTTTTCAGCTTCCCTAAATTCCTTTTTAGATACCCTGATTTCCTCACCAATAAAAGAATCAAACTGCTTTGCGTAATTTAACGCTGCTTTTAATCCATCCTTTTTAATATCATTTAAAATTGGATGCACGGCTTCAAAAACTTTTGAAAAATCAACTGCAGGTCTTTTAGTAAGACTGGCTAATTCCTGGACGGTTAAATTCTTATAAAAATATTTTTTCATTGTATAAGGTTCTCAATTGGCAATAAAAGAATTCCGGATGCACCTGCAGCTTTTAAATCTTCAATTATATCCCATAATGTATGTGACGGAATTACTGCATGGATTGCAAGCATGTTTTCATCGGCTAAATGAAGTACAGTAGGGCTTTTAAGTGAAGGAATAATTTCAACAATTCTTTCAAGTGAAGCTTTGGGTATATTCATCATTAAATATTTTGAGTCGCGTGCATTTTTTACAGATCTGATTCTTCTTAATAAATCTTGAAGAATATCGTTCTTCCGCTGGTTGTTTATTGTTGCCTCGGAAGAAATGAGAACGGCTTCAGAGTCAAAAACCGTAAAAGATTTTTTAAGTTTATTCATCATCAGGGTATTGCCCGTTGAGACAATATCGCAGATCAAATCCGCCACACCTAGAGAAGGGGCTATTTCAACAGAACCGCTTAACTCAATAACTTTGGCACCAATATTATTTTTCTTCAAGAAATTTTTTAGAATATTCGGGTAAGATGTTGCAATAATTTTTCCATTAATTTCAGCAATATTCGTTAATTCGTTTTTTTCAGGGTGAGCTATTATCAAACTGCACCTGCCGAATCCTAATTTTTCCATTTCCATAGTTTTTGTCTGCTTCTCAAATATTACATTTTCTCCCACAATTCCGGCATCCGCAACACTATCCTGAACATATTCCGGAATATCGTCATCCCTTAGGAACAGAATTTCCAATGGAAAATTTCTTGCGGTTACTACAAGCCTTTCGGAGTAGCTTTCGATATCCAGCCCGCAAAGTTTTAAAAGCTCAACCGATTTATCGGTTAATCTTCCTTTTCTCTGAATAGCTAATTTCAGATTACTCATTTCCTTCGCCCTTTTAAACTAAAAAACCCGGCCGCAGCCGGGGGTGTTGAAATTCTTTATTTAAAATCAATTACCGTATTCCGGCACGGTTAAAAAATACCTCCGGAATGGTGATGAAGTAAATTTTTTCTATTTATTTTATATATTTTCATATTCATTGTCAAAGTTAGTAAAAAAAATTTTTAGTTCAAAAAAGATTAAAAATTTGATATTTATTGGTACCTTTTCAGAATTTGCAGCATCCGTATCGCTGATTGAATAATAAGTCCTTGCAGCATTTTCTCTGCTGATTTAATATCTGTATAATTGAATGTTTCAATTATCTCAAACTAATGTTATATTTTATTATAATTTTTATTTAGAATTTGAGAAATGAGGAATTAAAATGTTATTTATCATTGCTCTTTTAGCTGCAGCTGCTGCGGCAATAGTTTATCGGAATGCAAAAAAGAGATTCAACAAATCGGAGGCTACCTTTGCTTTAACCGGATTAGTAGTTGCGGGAATAATTGCCTTAATGCAATTCTGGACAATTATCCCGGCGGGCCATGTCGGTGTGATTGATTTCTTCGGCAACGTAAGCGACAATACTTTATATCCCGGAGTGAATCTTGTAAACCCGATGGCAAACGTTGTTAAATTTGATGCAAGAACCCAGGAAGTAAAAGAAACAATGAATGTCCCTTCGAAAGAAGGGCTAAGTGTTGAATTAGAAATTAGCATTCTTTTCCATTTAAGCTTAGAAAATGCAAACAGGATATATAAAACAGTCGGTGAAAATTATGTTGACAAAATTTTGGTCCCTCAATTCAGATCTGTTGTAAGAGGAGTCACTGCCAGCTATGATGCAAGAGCTTTATATACTGCAGAAAGAGAATTGTTATCTAAAAGGATTGAAACCGAACTTGATAAATTGGTAGAGCCAAGAGGAATTGCAATTGAAGCTGCCCCTTTAAGACAAATAATGCTGCCCCCGGGATTAACTGCGTCTATCGAAGAAAAGTTGAAAGCGGAACAGGAAAGCCAGAGAATGCAGTTTATACTTCAGAGAGAAACTCAAGAAGCAGAGAGAAAAAGAATTGAAGCTAAAGGTATTGCAGACTTTCAGGATATAGTCTCTAAAGGAATAAGCGATCAGCTACTTAAATGGAAAGGGATTGAAGCAACAGAAAAACTTGCCGGTTCTTCAAATACAAAAATCGTTGTAATCGGGTCGGGCAAAGATGGACTGCCGCTTATACTGGGTGGAAACTAGGTATAAGTTCAAGATCAAGTTCATGATCAAATCCCCAAGCAGGTCCAAGAAGGAAGTTCAAAATCAAGATAAAGTTCTGGTTCAAGAAAATGAGCATGATTAACACATTAACAATATGAAATCAGATAAACCAAGCTGCTCGTGGCCTACAAACGATAAGCTTCTTATGAAATATCATAATAAAGAATGGGGTGTGCCTGTTCATAACGATAGAAAGCTTTTTGAATTTCTTGTGCTTGAAGGATTTCAAGCAGGTTTAAGCTGGCTTACGATCCTGAGGAAGAGAGAAAATTTCCGGAAGGCTTTCGATAATTTCGATTTCAATAAAATTGCAAAGTATGATAAAAGAAAAATTAATTCCTTGATGAAAGACAGCGGGATTATCCGCAACGGTCTGAAAATAAAGGGTGCGGTAGAGAATGCAAAAGCTTTTTTAAAAGTAAGAGAAGAATTCGGCACATTTGATAAATATATCTGGAGTTTTACAAACGGTAAGCAAATACATAATAATTTTGGATCTCTTAAAGAACTTCCGGCAAAAACAGAACTCTCCGATTTAATAAGCAAAGATCTTAAGAAAAGGGGATTCAAATTTGTCGGTTCAACCATTGTTTATGCTCATATGCAGGCTACAGGAATGGTAAACGATCATATAAAAGAGTGTTTTAGATATAAGGAACTTTTGGAAAAATTTGGTTGAGACTTAATCAAATCTTTTAATTTCTAGAAATTCGAGGCATTTAATTCTTAAAAAACTACCATTTCTTTGACCAGTGAGTCATTTCTTCCTTGCTAACTGCAAATAAATTATTTAATTTTTAACTCTTACAAACTTTAACGAAAATGAATTCTTTTATCGATTTATTAAACATTCTGCTCCCTTTCTTATATTTACTAACCTTCGTCATTTACTCTTATAATTTTATGAAGGGGGACAAAACTTTCTTTAACTCCAAAAGATTATTTCTTTTTCTTACACTGCTGCTTCATTCAATTTACTTAATTTTAAGAGTAATCGAATTCAAACATCCGCCGATAACAAATGTATTTGAAATTTTAACAGTTTTAGCGTTCTCTGTCAGTTTTGCATATTTCATTCTGGAACTCCATACGGATATAAGAGGAACCGGCCCTTTCATAATAATAATCTCTTTAATTTTTCAAATTATCTCCAGTCTTTTCATTGAAGATTTAATTGAAGTAAAAGAAGTTTTAAGAAGCAACCTTTTAGGTCTGCATGTTTTCAGTGCATTGATCGGCTATGCGGGAATTACCATGTCCGCAATTTACGGGATACTTTATTTAATTCTTTACAAGGAGATAAAGTTCAATAAGTTCGGATTAATCTTTAACAGGCTTCCAAGCCTGGAGATTCTTGAAAGATTAAGTTTCTACTCGGCGATTATCGGATTTGTTCTAATGTCTGTCGCCATTTTAATTGGAATAATATGGCTTCCAAAGGCATTCCCCGATTTCTCTTATACTGATCCGAAATTAATCGGAACATTTTTGGTCTGGATTGTTTACGGAATCGGAATCATCAGCAAAATATTCGGTAAATGGCAGGGTAAAAGAGTTGTAGCTTTTTCGATAATCGGGTTTTTTATTGCAATTCTTTCTACTGCATTAACAAACTTTTTAGCACAAAGCTTTCATTCGTTTTATTAAGATATGAATTTACTCGCCCTCTCCATAAGTCATAATTCCGCTCCGGTTGAATTCAGAGAAGCACTCTTTCTTCAGAAAGAAGAAATTGATGAATTTATTGCTAAAGCAAAAGGAAATATTTTAAGCGAAGGTTTAGTAATCTCGACATGCAATCGCACGGAGATTTACGGTTTACCTGCCGCTCCCGAAATAAGTTTCGATCATATATTAAAGTTTTTACTGAATCAAAAACCCGTCCCTAAAATTAAAAATGAACATTTCAAAAATTATTTTTCCAGGGAAGCCGTAAATCATCTCTTCCGTGTAATTACCGGTATTGATTCTATGCTCATCGGGGACAACCAGATTTATCACCAAGTAAAAGATTCTTTCCTAATATCCGAGAAAAACCAATTTGCCGGATTTTTAATGAAGAAGTTATTCGATGCTGCAATTAAAACCGGTAAACGGGCGATATCGGAATCGGAAATAAGCGAAGGAGCCGTCACTGTAAGCTATGCTGCCGTTCAGCTAGTGGAAAAGATTTTTTCTAATCTGAGTAAAAAGTCTGCATTGGTTATCGGAGCCGGTGAAACAGGTGAAATTGCAGCAAAGCATTTAAAGGAAAGAGGGATTGGAAAATTATCCATTACTAACAGGACTATAGAAAGAGCGGAAAAGATTGCCGGGAAGCTGAATGCTAAAATTATTCCTTTTGCTGATTTCAAAGAATATTTGCCTAAATATGATATAGTTATAAGTGCTACAAGATCTGAAGGATTGATTCTGAATAAAGATGATATTCAATTAATGATGAAAAAAAGAAATTTTATTCCTACTGTACTGATGGATATTGCCGTTCCCAGAGATATTGATCCAGCTTCAAAAGAAATTGATTACGTTTTCTACAATGATATTGATTCCCTGAATATTATTGTTGAGCAGAATCTTGCTAAAAGGAAAGATGAAATCCCTAAAGTCGAAAAAATAATTGAAGAAGAAGTTTCTACCTTCTTTAACTGGTACAATTCTCTTGAAATTGCTCCGACTATTAAAGACTTAAGGGATATTTTTGAAAACATCAGGTCCGAGGAAATAAGCAAAAATAAAAACAGGTTTAATTCTGAAGATCATGAAAAGCTGGAGATAATAACTAAGAGAATAATTAATAAAATACTTCACAACCCGACAGTTGAGTTAAAGAAATTAACCGAAAGAGGAAATAACTCGGATGAAGCCGAAATGAAGATCAGCATAATAAGAGAGCTATTCGGCATAGGCAGGGATTCCGCAAAAAGTGAAGACGAGGATAATATTTGAAGAACAGGATAATCATAGGCTCACGCGGAAGCGAGCTTGCTCTCTGGCAGGCTGAATTTGTAAAGGACGCGCTCAAAAAAAAGAATAAAAATATCTCTTTTGAAGTAAAAATTGTTAAAACCAAGGGGGATAAAATTCTTGATGTTGCTTTATCTAAAATCGGCGATAAAAGTTTATTTACAAAGGAGCTGGAAAATGAATTGCTTAACGGAAGCATCGATATAGCTGTTCACAGTTTAAAAGATCTTCAGACAATTTTGCCCGGTGGATTAAAATTAGGAGCTGTTACTAAAAGGCATCCGGTTGAAGATGTACTTATCGCAAGAAAAAAAGGAATGACAATACAATCATTAAAAGAAAATGCACTAGTTGCTACAGGTTCATTGAGAAGAAGAAGTCAATTACTCCATTTACGCCCGGATATTAGAATAGAAGAGCTCCGCGGTAATGTTCCTTCAAGAATAAAAAAATTCCTTGAATCAGATTGGGACGCTATAGTCTTAGCAAGAGCCGGAGTAGAAAGACTTGGAATGAAAAAGTACATCTCATCTATTATTTCCACAGATGAACTGCTCCCGGCGGTTGGACAGGGAACGCTGGGGATTGAGATAAATTCTCAAAACAAATTCATCGAAGAAATTCTCCAAACCGTTCATCACGAAGAAACATACAAGGCTGTCCTTGCTGAAAGGGCGTTATTAAAAGCTCTGGAAGGAGGCTGCCAGGTTCCTATCGGCGCCTTCGGCGAAGCTAAACAAAACGGTTTATATCTGGATGCTCTTATAGGCTCAATTGACGGAACTATTACTTTCAGAAAAAAAATAAAAGGGAGTAAAACTAGTCCTGAAGATTTGGGTAAAAGACTTGCTGAGGATCTCCTAAAAGCAGGTGCAAAGGAAATTTTAGATAAGATAACCGAAACCCGGTATTCCCCTTCAATTAATGCGTAGTAATATGAATACTGTTTCATTGAATAATAAAGAAAATAAAAAAAGCTTAAAGAGAAAAAAAATTATTGAATCTGCGTTCCAGTTGTTTTCAAGAAAAAGCTACCACGAAGTAATGATGGAAGATGTTGCGAAACTTTCTTCTATCGCAAAGGGAACGGTATATTCATATTTCAGCTCTAAAGAGGAACTGTATTTTTCCATTATGAAACTAAGAATGGAGAAACTGATTGCTTCATTGAAAGAGAATATTAAAAATGAAATCAACAGCGTCAATTCATTGCATTCTTTTATCATACATCTGTATATGTTCATGATAAAGTATCAGAATTTCTTTTTAATGTATAGAAAGGAAAGTCTTAAAGCCGAACATGAGCTTTGCTCCGAACTTATTGCAATGGAGAAAGATTATCGGAATGTTTTATGTGAAATTATCAAATCCGGCAAAGAAGAAGGATTATTCAGAAATATTAACGAGGATTTCGCTGTTGAATTAATTCTGGGAAGCATTTACGGCGCTGTGCACAGAGGAATTGAAAACAACTTTTCCGAAGGCGAACAGGCAGTTGAAAGAGAGAAAATCTTTGATTTCGTTCTGAATGGCCTGTCCGCGAATTCCAGTAAAAATATCCGCCAGTTAAAAGGAAAAACTATTGTAGTAACAAGATCAGCAGATCAAATTCAAGAATCTGCAAATAGACTTCTTAGGCTAGGAGCGGATGTTATTTCAATCCCTGTATTAGACATTGTTCCGCCGGAAAGCTGGAAGCAGTTCGATGAAGTAGTGCAATCGGTTGAGAAGATAGACTATTTAATTTTCACTTCTGTGAATACAGTAAAAATGTTTCTAAAAAGGTTAGAAGAATTATCAATCAATTTTAATTTTAAGAACAGCGCAGTCGTTGCTATTGGGAATAAAACAGCGGAAGTCTGCAGGAAAAACAACATCCCGGTAAATATAATACCCAAAAATTTCAGCAGTCAGGGAGTAATTAATGAATTTTCTTCTTTTGAATTGAGCGGGAAAGTAATTTTTATTCCCCGTTCAGCTATTGGAAGAGAGGAGCTTCCGGAAGGATTAAAATCGATGGGTGCCGTTGTAAAAACCGCTCCTGTATATAATGTTGGTATTCCATCCAACGAAATACTGCAGCCTTACATTGAAAAATTAAATGGCAGTAAACCTGAGCTTTTTATTTTTACAAGTCCTTCTACTTTCGAAAATTTCTTATCAATCTTAAATATAACAGATCCAAAAAAGTATTTTGAAGATTTTAATGTTGCCGCAATCGGTCCGACTACTAAAGAAGCAATAGAGAAGAGAGAAGTTAAAGTAGATATAATGCCTGAGGAATATTCAATGGATGGATTAGAAGAAGCGGTCATTAAATTCTTTTCAGTATAGATAAATTGTTAAACTGTTAAATTGTTTAATTGTTGAAATGAACAAATTGAAGAATGATCTTTTTTTAAGAGCATGCAAAAGAAAGCCGGTTGAAAGAACACCCATCTGGATTATGCGTCAAGCCGGCAGATATCTGCCTGAATACAGGGCAATAAGAGAGAAATATGATTTCCTAACAATGTGTAAAACTCCTGAACTCGCAGCCGAAGTTACAATACAGCCGGTTGATATTATTGATGTTGATGCGGCAATTATTTTTTCCGACATACTTGTAGTGCCTGAAGCAATGGGA
>DAISZW010000034.1:9875-23377 GCA_036824595.1 Ignavibacteriaceae bacterium | reverse complement strand
GCAGGCTTCCTGCAATATCGGCTAAGCCGCCCGTTTTGGAGTATGGAAAAACTTCCGAACTTATAAAAGCAATTTTCACGTGTTACGGCTCGACATTTAATATTTATTTATAATGCTTCGATGATAATTAAGGAACAGAATAAGTTCAGGGAAATTTCTAACTTGCAAATCATTTTTAAAATTTAACGGTATTAAAAATATGAGCTTATTAGTAAATAATCTTGCTGTGTTTCATGAGGGGAATTCTTCCAATGTTTCCATTCTGTTTATTCATGGTTTTCCGTACGATCATCAAATGTGGAAGCACCAGGTATCCGCATTCAAATCAACTCATTACTGTGTTTCTCATGATATACGCGGACTTGGAGAATCTCCCGCCGGCGATGGTCAATTTACAATTGAATATTTTGTGGATGATCTGGAACAGATAATTGAAAACTTAAAACTCGATCATCCTGTTTTATGCGGACTATCTATGGGAGGATATATTTCGTTAAGAGCAGTCGAAAGGATGGAAGAAAAATTCCGTGCTCTTATTTTGTGCGATACAAAATCGGAAGCAGATAATAATGAAGCAAAATTAAAAAGGGCTGCAGGGATTAAAAGAATTAATAAAGAAGGAGTTCAAAAATTTGCTGCCGATTTTGTACCGAATTGTTTTACGAAGGAATCAATTGAAAAGCTGGGAGAAGAGTATATTTCAATTCTCGGCAGGTCAATGAATTCAAATCCTGAAGGAGTAAAAGGCTGCCTTCTAGCCATGGCAGGAAGAACCGATACGACAGATTATCTTTCCCAAATAAAAATCCCTGTATTAGTATTATGCGGTGAGAAAGATACGTTGACTTCCCCGGAAACCATGAAAGCAATGGCAGATAAAATAAAAGGAAGTGAATTTGCAATAGTTCCCGGTTCAGGACATATGAGCGCGGTTGAAAATCCTTTGTTTGTGAATGAAAAAATCGGGGAGTTTTTAAGTAAAGAATTAAGTGCCTGATAAGATTCTTTTTAATTTCTTGAAAATTCAGTACTTTTATTTGATGGTTTAATGAGAGATTAAATTCTTTCCAACTGCCATGTCAATAAAATATTGCATTGGAATTTAATCTGAAAAAGGGGCAGCTAAATGACATTTAAATTTTTATCACTCTTTATTTTTTTATATCTCATTTTCTTACCGCAGAGTGCCGCACAGAATTTTAATTCTGTT
The DNA here is from genome assembly GCA_036824595.1 of Ignavibacteriaceae bacterium. Taxonomy (GTDB): domain Bacteria; phylum Bacteroidota; class Ignavibacteria; order Ignavibacteriales; family Ignavibacteriaceae; genus DATKLQ01. The sequence continues at coordinate 22,167 of DAISZW010000034.1, read as the reverse complement.
ATCCAAGGAAAAGTAACCGTCAAATCTTCGAATAGACCTCTTGAAAACGTAACTGTTTACATCTCCGGTACTGCTTTCGGGACTGCAACCGACAGCTCCGGCTTTTTCATGATAGAATCATTGCCTTTCGGTACTCATAAGCTTGTAGCATCAATGTTAGGTTATAAACCGGAAGGTGTTTACGTAGATTTAAAAGAGGGAATGATTGCAGAAGTTAATTTCGGTTTGGAAGAAACTTATATTGAATTGGATGAAGTTATTGTTAAAGCAAAATTATCGGTAGAATGGAAAGATAATTTAGAAGTATTTAAAAAATATTTTTTAGGAAGAACTCAATTTGCTTCTGATTGCAGGATAATAAATCCGGAAGTTATAGATTTATTTAAATCAGATTCAGGTGAGCTTACGGCACGTGCATCTCAGTCAATTATGGTTATCAATAATGCATTAGGTTATAAACTTTTTTGTGATCTGATCGACTTTAATTGGAATGAGAAGGAGCATATAATCCGGCTGCATGTAGATTCCTACTCTATGGAATTGAAAGACTCTTCCGGCAATCTTAAAAAGGAATGGATAAAAAATAGAAGAAAAGCTTTCTACGGATCATCTCAGCATTTTTTCAAATCTTTAATTAAAAATAATTTATCTGGAAACGGATTCACCATATTTTATCAAATATCAACGCAATTGAGAACAACATTTATGCAGCAATTCGACAGGGATGAAATTTGCTTTGTTGAGAATAATCTGATCAGGCTGAGATTCAATGATTATTTAAGAATTGAATATTACTCCGACTATAACAAGACCGCTGAAGTTTCCTGGATCAAACTTTGTTCTCCGGAGATTAAACTGGATAAATACGGTTATCCTGACGATCCCTATTCTTTTGATACTTTCGGCTACTGGTCTCAATTGGGAATTGCATGTAAGCTTCCCAAATATTTTAATCTTTGAAGGGGTGGTTATGAAAACAATGATTTTTTTTATGTTGTTTTCCTTTTCTTTTCTCCTAGTGATTTATTCGCAGGCTCAAACATATTCTTTTTATGATAAGGGAATGGCTGCGCTGGACCGGGGTGATACTGCATCAGCAGAAAAGTTTTTTCAGGAATCCGTAAAACAGAATAAGGATGCGCCGTCTTATTTTGAACTTGCAAAAATATTGAACAATGAAAATTCTCTCTTCTCGTTGGATAAGGCAAGGGGAAATTTAATTGAAGCGGTAAAAATCGATCCTGAAAATATTGAATACCGGTTCTTTTTAGGCCAGGTTTTTGAAAGAATCGATAAAAGAAGCAATATAGAGAAATTTTTCAAATTAGATTTTTATTCGCGGGATAAAGCTATTAATACTTATGAAGAACTGCTGAAGATAAATCCTCAATTTCAGCCTGCACATTTAAGATTAGCTGAGTTATATAAAGAAGATTATTACAAGAATGTTAATAGTCTTTTTTATGATTTGCCGGACTATAGGTGGAATGCCAACAAACTCGTCCACGAGGAGAAAGACTATTCCGCATATAATAAGTTTGTAAACGATTTAATAGTAAGCGGACAATACCCTGCAACTAATTTAAATGATTTGGCCGGAAAGAGTCTTGAGAATTCAATTAATCATTATTTAAAATCTTCAATGGATTCCGCCCATGCCTTTATTGATCTTGCCCTGATGTATGCTCATAACGGGAAGCCCGACTCAGCTATCTTAATTGTAGACGAAGGAATGTTTAAATTTCAGGGAAACATGGATTTAATTCTTTCCGCCGCATATTTAAATTATAAGCTCGGTAATTATGCCGATGCCCAAAATTATTTTGATTCTTCTTTCGGCTTGATGGATCCCGGAGAAGTTAAGGATTATAAAGTCAATTCGGTCTTCTCTCTTTTGACTCAGGATGTTAAAGAAAATGTTGAAAGGTTAAATGAAAATGAAACGGAAAAATTTATAAAAAAATACTGGCAGGAGCATGATCCGTTAATAATAACGCAGTATAATGAACGCGAACTGGAGCATTATTCCCGGGTTTTTTATGCAAACTGTTATTTCGGTATTCCCGGTAAAAATATAAAAGGATGGCGCTCAGACCGCGGAGAAATATATTTACGTTACGGAGATCCTCAAAAAATTATGAGAGTTAGAAGATGGATGGATTTAACCGTCGATGGTACAATCTTATATCCCGAAACGGAGATAATTAATTATCCTGACGGCAGGATTTTTGCCTTTGTGGATGAGTTCCAGAATAAAGAATTTTTACTTTCAGAAAAGGTCATTTCAAAAAGAATGGGTTCACAGTTTCTGACGGATTCAAAGGGATTATCGGAGAGTTTAAGGAGATCTGAACCGGAGCAATTTTTCCTTAAGTGGAAAGGTTCCGTGTTAAATATTCCAAGCACTCAGTTTCAGTTTAAAAATATCAGCAATAAAGATTTCACTGATTTTTATATCTCTTATGCCTTGAACGATTCGACTGATAATGTATATGTCCGGGATTTGGCTTTTATGGATAAGGAATTTAATTTTTTGTTTCATAAACAAGATACAATTGATTATTCAAATTTCTCCTTCCCGTTTGCTTCCGGAAAAATAAATTATATTTTTGACTCGGACGGAATGACCGTTAAACCTGATTCAGGGATTCTATCATTTGAAGTCCTGAGGTTAAAGGATAATGGAATATATATTAACCGCGGCAGCTATACCGTAAAAGATTATTCCGGTAATAAACTTGCCATAAGCGATATCATTTTGGCAGATGATGTCATGACAGATGGTCCGGCATTTGCTTCGATAGAAAGAAATGGTTTAAATATTCTGCCGAATCCTTTAAGAACTTTTAGTAAAAGCAAATTCCCATATATTTATTTTGAAATCTATAATCTTCATAAAAATGAAGAGCAGCTGACCGATTTTGAACAGTCAATATCCGTCGGAAAAGAAGAAGAAAGAAACTTTATAAGTTCGGCATGGGTCTCGCTCCTTAATTTTTTTGGAATTAGTGCCGGGGGATTAAAAATAAATGTTAAATCTGATTATAACACAGTTGAAACGGATCCGCAGATTTACATTCAACTTGATTTGAGTAATTATGAACCCGGAGAATATGATGTTTTGGTGAAGATAAAGGATAATATAACGGGGGACGAAGTTACTACCGGAACTAAAATTATTTGGAAGTAAGAGGTTTTAATAAAGATTAATAATTTAATCCAAAATAAAAACTTTATTCTTCAAATTAAGAATAGAAAAATAATAAATCCTTACTATCAAAATTTTTAAGAATGAATCAGATTAATATTTTTACATTCCTAACGGCTTTAATTTTATTTCAGATCGGCTTATCGGCTCAAATAGTCCGGGGGAAGATAATGGATATTAATTCTAATGAACCGCTTAATAATGTAGTTATCATGCTGGTTGATTCAAATAATACGGTTAAAATGAGACAAACTACAGACAGCCTGGGTTCTTTTTCAATTCTGAACTTAAATGAAGATGAGTTTAACATCAGAACATACCTACAAGGCTATGTAAGCCTATTTACAGGTTCGTATATTTTAACTGCAAATGACACCTTGAGTTTGGTAATAAGGCTTGAGGCAGAACATGCTCCTCAAGTTTTAAAAGATGAAGTCCCTGATCGTTCTTCAGTAATTAATAAAATAGATCTTCCCGATTTCTATATTGCAGCTGAATTGAAAAAAAATTTATCAGTTACCGATGAGACAAAGGAGAAATCTGACGGTTCAAGATACGAAAAACAGGAAGCTCCTCTGCCTTTCTTACCGAGGCAAATTATAGAAGTAGTTCCGAAGCAAATTGAGGGAGCCAAAGGTACAATTACTTTATCGATAAACATAGATCAAAATGGATATGTAAAAGGATATAAAATAATTAAGAATACTGCGAACAAAGAAGAATGTATAGAAAAAGTAATAAATGCTGCAAGTAAATCAAGATGGCAGCCGATTATGATGGAGGGAAGAAAGATAGATTATTGGATAGAAAAATCTTATGAATTTAATTGAATAACTGCATCTGGATTTTCCATTTCGATCTATTTTCTTATTAATAAATTATCCTTCGAATAAATCATACCTTAATAATTAATTGTTTAGTATATTTAAATTCTGGTAATTTCATACAGAGAAAAGGTGAATTTAATATTAGACATTTTATGCTTGAATATATTTCTGCTTTAAAAAAATACTGCGCAAGTTTTACCGAGTATAAAAGGTATAAAACTAGAGAAGTAAATGTTGGGGACATCCCGCTTGGCGGCAGCAATCCCATCCGCATTCAATCAATGACCACTACCGATACAATGGATACAAAAGCTACTGTGGAGCAGACAATAAGAATGGTTGAATCAGGCTGCGATTATGTCCGCATCACTGCACCGAGTAAACTTGAAGCACAGAATTTAGAAGCGATAAAAAAAGAATTACGCTCAAGAGGTTATAAAGTTCCTTTAATTGCCGATATTCATTTTACTCCCAATGCAGCAGAGCTTGCAGCAAGAATCGTTGAAAAGGTTAGAGTTAACCCGGGTAATTATGCCGATAGAAAAAAATTTGAAACAAAGGAATACACCGATGATCTTTATGAAGCGGAACTTGAAAGAATAAGAGAGAAATTCACTCCGCTTGTAAAGGTATGTAAAGAGTATGGGACTGCTATGAGAATCGGGACTAATCATGGTTCCTTATCCGACAGAATAATGAACAGGTACGGCGATACTCCGCTCGGCATGGTTGAATCTGCTTTGGAGTTTGTCCGTATCTGCGAAGATCTTAATTATTACCGGATTGTTCTTTCTATGAAATCAAGCAATCCTCAGGTTATGGTTCAGGCTTACCGTCTTCTTATTCAGAAGATGGAAGAAGAAGGGATGAATTATCCTTTGCACCTTGGAGTTACCGAGGCCGGCGGCGGCGAGGACGGCAGAATTAAATCCGCAATGGGAATCGGAACTCTTATGGAAGATGGAATCGGCGATACAATCAGGGTTTCATTAACGGAAGATCCCGAATATGAAGCCCCTGTCGCAATTTTCATTACCGACAGATACAAAACAAGATTGCCTCATGATCCTATTGAACCGGTAGATGAATTAAATTATAATCCTTTTGAATACCAGAGAAGAAAATCCTTTGAAGTTTTGGGAACCGGCGGAAATAATGTACCGCGTGTGGTGGCGGGTTATTCAAGCCGTATATTAGAAAATCATAATGATCTGAATGATGTCGGCTATTTCTATGATGAAAAAACCGATAAATGGAATATGAGCGATACTGCTTCCGATTTTCTCTATCTAGGCAGCAGGGATATTCCGTTTGATCCTCCTTTAGGTATACGTGTTCTTTATGATTATGGCTTTTGGAAAAACTTAGATGACAAGAAAAAAGGTCATCCTCTTTTTACTTCGGACGATTTTCTGAATTCCGGACAAAAAGATAGCTCTATAAATTTCATCAGGGTGAATATCCATTCTCTCACAGCAGCATTTCTCGAAAAAATTAAAGATGACCGTACAGTTGTTTTGATTTTGGAAACTGATAATTCTCACGGCATGGCTGAACAGAGGAGAGCGTTCATTAAACTTTTACAAAATAAGATTGCCAATCCGGTAATTATTAAAAGAGAATATAAAGATATAAATTTAGATCAGCTGCGTTTGTTTTCATCCACAGATTTCGGTGCTCTCCTAGTTGACGGATTCGGTGACGGCGTCTGGATTGATATTAAAGAAATTCAGAAGCCTGGATTTGCGGTTAAAGACGGTTCGTTTGCAAGATCATTCATAAATCAAAATGAAAAAAAAGAAAAAATTATAAATAGAATTTTATTCGGAATACTTCAGGCTGCAAGAACCAGGATATCAAAAACAGAATATATCGCATGCCCCTCATGCGGACGTACACTATTCGACCTGCAGCAGACTACCGAGATGATCCGTAAAAAAACCGAGCATTTGAAGGGTGTTAAAATCGCAATTATGGGATGCATTGTTAACGGGCCGGGGGAAATGGCCGATGCCGATTACGGTTATGTCGGCTCAGGGATTGGTAAGATCACTCTCTATAGAGGAAAGGATGTAGTTAGAAGAAATATCCCGGCAGCCAATGCTGTGGAATCGTTAATTGAACTTATTAAGGAAGACGGTAACTGGCAGGAGTTTAAAAACCAATAAAGTTATGGTTTTCAATGCAGAAAATAATAAAATGGTGAATGTTTAGTGTAATTGAATATTTTGATTAATTCATATATATTTACCTACTTATTATGAATAGAACCTTTCACAAATTGAAAATATATACTGTTTACAAAATCTTAGAAACTAAAGCTAAAAATTCAAATTAGGAAGATACACCCCGATAAAAATCGGGGTGTTTTTTTTTGTTATGACTTGCGGAGAGATTATCAAAATTTTGGAAAACTGGGCGCCGCCAGAAATATCATGGGAAAAAGATAATCCCGGCCTCCAAGTAGGTTCTGAAGAAAATACCGTTAAGAATATCCTTCTATGTCTGGAACTTAATATGGATGTAATCAACGAATCAATTGATAAAGAATGCAACCTCATTATTACCCATCACCCGCTGATTTTCCATCCGATTAAAAAACTCGATTTTCATAAAGACAAAAATTCACGGTTAATTGAAAAGCTTATTAAGAATGATTTAACTCTTTATTCAGCACATACAAATTTAGATTTTACAAAAAACGGCGTCAGCTTTGAACTTGCAAAAGTGCTTGGTTTAAAAAACCTTGATTTTCTTGTAAACCTCCAAGCGAACCAGTATAAAATTTCAGTTTTTGTTCCTGAAGATAAAGTTGAAGAAGTTGCGGAGGCGGTATTTAGTGCCGGCGGCGGTGTTATTGGTGAGTACACAAGCTGCAGTTTTAGAACCGACGGCACCGGAACATTTTTCGGCTCCGATGAAAGTTCCCCGTTCCTGGGCGGAAAAGGGAAATTGCAGAAAGTTAAAGAAGTTAAACTGGAAGTGCTTGTAAATTCTTGGAAATTAAGGGAGATAATTTCCGCAATAATAAATTCCCATCCCTATGAAGAACCTGCATACGATATTTATCCCCTGAAGAATAAAAATGTCAACTACGGTATGGGTGTGATCGGGGAATTGGAAAGATCTCTCGGCATATATGAATTTCTTAAACATGTTTCCGAAAAGCTCGGTGCAGATTCTTTGAGATATACAAGCGGGAAAAGTGATTTAATAAAAAAAGTTGCGGTATGCGGCGGATCAGGGAGTGAATTACTAAAAGAAGCCGTTTACTCCGGAGCAGATGCATTTGTAACGGCCGATGTAAAATATCATACATTCCATGAAGCAAACGGGAAAATTTTTCTGATAGATGCCGGTCATTACGAAACCGAGATACATGTGCTCAATAGAATTGAAAGTGAATTGAATAAAGCATCCAAAAATAATTTTAAAATATATAAATACAGCGGTTCAACAAACCCTGTGGTTTTTTACAACAATTAAGGAGCTATTAAAAATTGATAAGCCGGCTAAAAATTTTATATGAATTGCAGCAGTTAGATGATCAGCTTGACGAACTGGAAGAACTTCGCGGAGATTTGCCGGATGCGGTTAATTCTCTAGTCGAAAAAATCGATCATATTAAAAAAGAAGTTTCCGAAAAAGAAAAGGAAAAGAAGGAATCTCTTAAAAAGCGGGAGGAAAATGAGGAGGAGATTGAAAAGCTGAAAACAAGCCAAAAGAAATTTAAAGCTCAGCTTTACCAGGTAAGAAATAATAAGGAGTACGACGCCCTTACAAAGGAAATAGATCATACGGAAGAACAGATTACCAAACTTGAAACGGAGAATGATTCCTTAGCCGACCTCAGCAAGAGACTTACCGAAGAGATAGAAACTGTTACCCCTCAGCTTGAGGAATTAAAGGAAGACCTCCAAACAAAAGAAGCAGAACTGAAAGAGATAGTAAAAGCTAATGAGAAGGAGGAAGCAAAGCTAAAAGCAAAACGAAAAGATATTGAATCTAAAACTAAAAAAGCCGATTACCTTGCTTATATGAGAATTAGAAAAGCTAAAAAAGGAAAAGCAGTGGTTACAATTAAGCGTTCGGCCTGCTCCGGCTGCCATAATATTGTACCTTCGCAAAGGCAGCTTGAAATCAGAAGAAATAACAAGCTTTTCTTTTGTGAATACTGCGGCAGGATTTTAGTATCTCCTGAAGTAGCCGAATTTAAAGAGTAAAATTATTATTATAAAAAATTTCTTTTAAAATAAAATTTAAGAACCTCCCGTTCATATTCTGCTGACTTAACCAAAGTTATTTATTATATTTGCTTCACCTGTCTTCATGATAAAAAATCTGTTTCCAATAAGCGGATGTTAATGGAAAGGGCAGGTTTTGCGGGGGTGTATAAGGTTTTTGTATTATTCCCTGCAATAAAGAATAATAATAGTTCACAACCGGGCAATTGCTCCCGACTTGCCGGGAGAGGAAAGTCCGAACTTCTCAGAACAGGGTGCCGGGTAACTCCCGGGGTCCCGGAATAATACCCGGGATACGGAAAGTGCCGCAGAAAAAATACTTCCCCGAGTTAGTCGGGGTAAAGGTGAAAAGGCGAGGTAAGAGCTCACCGTTCAGATGGCAACATCTGAGGCATGGCAAACCCCACCCGAAGCAAGGTCAAATAGGGAAATTTTTCCCGATAAATCGGGATCAAAGATGTTCTGCTTTGTAACCAGAAGGTTTGAATTTCCGGGTAGACTGCTGGATTCCTTTAGTAATAAAGGAACAAGATAAATAATTGCCGTCCCGATTAAATCGGGATTACAAAATTCGGCTTATAAGTTGTGAACTATTTTTGTTCTTTCACGTTGAGATGTTCTTTTACTTCTTTATGCTTTTTTCTTTAACAACAAATTTTTTATGCTGAAGAACCGCTGGAAAATAAAAGAAATACCGGATGATTATGAAGTAAAAGCCTTAGCTGATTCTTTGAATATTTCCGAAATACTTTCCAGACTTCTTATTCTGCGCGACATAAAAAATTTTTCTCAAGCTAAATATTTTTTCCGTTCTTCTCTCGATTCACTCCACGATCCATCATTAATGAGCGGAATGGAAAGTGCAACTTCAAGAGTAATTCAAGCCTTGACAGGAAATGAAAAAATTTTGATATTCGGAGACTACGATGTTGACGGAACCTGTGCAGCTGCTCTGCTGTATCTTTTCTTAAAGGAACTCGATGCTAATGTTGATTATTATATTCCTAAAAGATTAACTGAAGGCTACGGTCTCTCAAGGTACGGAATAGAGTATGCTCATGAGAAAGAAACATCGCTTCTTATCTCCGTCGACTGCGGTATTACCGCTATTGATGAAGCGCTCTATGCGAAAAAATTGGGCATAGATTTAATTATCTGCGATCATCATCATCCCAAGGAAAAAACACCGGATGCATTTGCTGTTTTAGATCCTCTAAAACCGGACTGCAATTATCCTTTTAAATACCTTTCCGGTGCCGGCGTTGCTTTTAAATTGGCCCAAGGAATTTCCGGCAGAATAGGAAGACATGAACTTCCTTTGAAATTTCTGGATCTTGTTGCATTGGCAAGCTCGGCAGATATTGTCCCTCTTGTAGATGAAAACAGAATTTTTGTTAAAGAAGGTTTAAACCAGATAAATAATAATCCCCGTCCGGGAATTCTCGCTCTTATAAAGAGCAGCAATATGGAACCAGGGAACCTGACTTCCGGCCAGATTGTTTTTACAATTGCTCCAAGAATAAACGCAGTGGGCAGATTGGGAGATGCACAAAGAGCAGTTGAACTTCTTATAACCAATGATAATAACAGAGCCACCGAACTTGCGGAAATTCTGGAGACCGAAAATTATCAGAGACGAAAAATTGATGAGGATACATTTTTAAATGCTATGGATATTGTACAAAATTCTTTCGATTTGAATGAACAGCTCGCAATTATTTTGCATCAGGAATCGTGGCACCCGGGGGTTATTGGCATTGTTGCTTCGCGTCTCGTCGAGAAATTTTACAGGCCGACAATTATGCTTACTACAGTTGACGGAATAGCCAAAGGTTCTGCAAGGAGCACTTCTAATTTTAATATTTACGATGCATTAAAGAAATGCGAAGATCTTTTAATTCACTTCGGAGGACATCAGGCGGCTGCCGGACTGGCGGTGGAATTGGAAAATTTAAATGAATTCCGGCTGAAGTTTAACCGGATTGTAAAGGAATCATTGAACGGGGAAGATCTGCTTCCTGAAATTGAAATTGATTCAAAGCTTAAATTTTCCGAAATCACCCCTAAGTTTCTAAGGATAATTGATCAATTTTCTCCGTACGGACCCGGTAATATGAGGCCCGTTTTTCTTGCTGAAAATGTCCAAGTATCAGGTATGGCCCGGATTGTCGGCACCGATCATCTTGTCGTATGCCTTAAACAGAACGGGTCGGATAAAGTTTTCGACTGCATCGGTTTTAATATGGGTAATTTCTGTGAAATGATGAATAAAAATAATATCTTGTTTGATATTGTTTTTACTATTGATAAAACAGCAAGAGACGGAAGAATCTTTCCGCAGTTCAAAATTAAAGACATCAGAGAGAAAATTGATCCGGTGAAGCCTGCTGTTCAGATTGAAATGCTCGAAAAGATTAAAGAAAATAATCGGGAGTTAAATTAAATGTCCGGACATTCAAAATGGGCAACAACTAAAAGAAAAAAAGCTGTCATTGATGCTAAGCGCGGCAAGATGTTCACCAAGTTAATTAAGGAAATTACAATTGCTGCACGTGAAGGCGGAGGAGACCCTGCAGGCAACCCTAGATTGAGGCTTGCCATCGATAATGCAAAATCCGTGAACATGCCGCAGGATAATATCGACAGAGCTGTAAAAAAAGCTACCGGTGAACTGGAAGGCTCAAGCTATACCGAACTTACTTACGAAGGCTATGGTCCAAGCGGCATCGCTGTTTTGGTTGAAGTTGCAACTGATAATAAAAACAGAACCGTGGCTGAGGTAAGGCATATTTTCAGCAAGCATGGCGGCAGTTTGGGTGAAACCGGGTCAGTTGCCTGGATGTTTGACAGGAAAGGAATTATAACTCTGCCTAAGCAGGGAAAATCGGAAGATGAATTGATGGAAATTGCTCTCGATGCCGGGGCGGATGACCTCGAAACTGCGGATGAATTTTATGAAGTAAAAACTTCGCTGGAGGCCTTTGAGCCTGTACGGAAAGCAATAGTAAATAAAAAGCTTAATGTAGATAATGCTTCTCTTCAATGGGTTGCTAAAAATTCAATCAAGGTTGAGGGAGAAGATGCTGAAAAAGTAATTAATCTTATTGAAGCATTGGAAGACTGCGATGATGTTCAGAATGTCTTTTCAAATGCTGACTTTGCCGAATCGGTATAATACCAAATTAAAATGCATAGGCTTCTAAATTGATAATCCTTGGAGTTGATCCCGGAACTAACTTGACCGGTTTCGGCATTATTGAAAACGGCGGAAAAAACGGGAGCACTCAATCAAGCTTTATTCATATCAGCAGCGGCATAATTCAACTTGCTCAGGAAAAAAGCCTCTCTTTAAAACTCCAAATAATTTATGATGAGCTTGTCGGTATAATTAAGCGTTTCAAACCTGATGAATTTGCTATTGAAACAGCTTTCTATGGGAAAAATGTTCAGTCAGCTATGAAGATCGGGTATGCGAGAGGAGTGTCACTTCTTGCCGCCGTACAAAATAATATTCCTGCCAGCGAGTATTCACCGAGGGAAATTAAAAAATCGGTTGCCGGGAGAGGCGCTGCAAGCAAAGAACAAGTCTGCTATATGATTAAAACTCTGCTTGCAATTAATTCTTTAAAAATGAAATATGATGAATCTGATGCGCTTGCAGTTGCATTGTGCCATGCGTTCCGGATGAATACATTTAAATCGGTAAAGCACAGCAGCTGGAAATCTTTTATTGAGGAATTCCCGGAAAGAATAATTAATCAATAAAAAGATTGAAAGATTTAAAGATTAAAAGATTTATGGATCAAAAGATTTTTCTAAAATAAAAATATTTAAAGGGGATAAAATGAAAACAACAACATTTGAAGATTTAAAAGTCTGGAAAGATTCTAGAGAATTTGTTAAATCTATTTATGAATTAACTTCTTCCGAGAAATTTTCTAAGGATTTCGGTTTAAGGGACCAGATCCAAAGATCAGCTGTATCAGTGATGAATAATATTGCTGAAGGATTTG
>DAISZW010000034.1:8312-9775 GCA_036824595.1 Ignavibacteriaceae bacterium | reverse complement strand
GACCAGATCCAAAGATCAGCTGTATCAGTGATGAATAATATTGCTGAAGGATTTGAAAGAAATAATAATAGAGAGTTTATAAAGTTTTTAAAGTATTCAAAAGGATCCGCTGGTGAAGTTAGATCGATGCTTTACGTGGCGCTGGATTTAAATTATATATCGGGTGATACTTTTTACAGTAATTATGAAAAGGGAATAAATATAATAACTCAGATTTCTAACTTCATTAAATACTTAAAGAAGCATGCAATTAAAGAGAATATAACAAAGCTTCGTTCGTTTATCCTTCTAATCTTTCAATTTTTTAATCTTTAAATCTTTAAATTTTAATATATGATCGGTTTTTTATCCGGCAAAATAATTTCCTCCAAACCCACAAAAATTCTTCTCGATGTAAACGGCGTAGGATACCTCGTAAATATTTCAATCAACACATTTGAAAAGATAAATGAGAAAAGTTCGGTTTCACTGCATATCCATACGAATGTAAAAGAAGATTCAATTTCTCTTTACGGTTTTTACTCCGAAGCAGAGAAGGAGATGTTTGAGCTGTTAATAGGCATAAACGGGATCGGACCTAAGCTTGCGATCGGAATCTTATCAGGAATTCAAGTGGATGAATTAAAAAATGCAATCCAATCGGGAAATCTGTCAAGATTAATTGCAGTGCCGGGCGTCGGAAGAAAAACGGCCGAAAGAGTTGTCCTGGAATTAAAAAATAAGGTTGATCAGATTGCTGAAAAGGGAGTCAAGGAAATTCCATTCAGCATAAAGAATGAAGCGGTATCTGCTTTAACTACATTAGGGTATAATTATAAAGTTGCCGACAATGCTGTGCGGTATATATTGAACGAGAACGGCAGCGTTTCTTTGGAAGATTTAATAAAAAAAGCTCTGGCAGAATTGAACAAATGATTATAAATCTTATATTGTTCTTTTAGTTTGTGGATTCAGTTCTAAACCACCCCGCACTTAAGCTCTCCAATATTGCTTAATGCAGCAAAAATTTTATCTCCCGGAACAACCTTTCCTACACCGGCCGGAGTACCGGTAAAAATTAAATCACCTTCTTCAAGTGTCAGCAAAGATGAAATATATTGTACAAGCTGTACAGGATTAAACAACATTTTGTTTAATTTTTCTTTCTGTTTTACTATTCCGTTAACGGAAAGGGAAATCTCTTCATCCAATGTAAGATTATATTTGTCCTTCAGAATAAAATCGGAAACCACGGCGGAAGTATCGAAACATTTTGATACAGTCCACGGATCCCCTTTTTTTCTGAACTCATTTTGAAGATCACGTAGAGTCATGTCAAGCCCTACCCCATATCCGAATATAGCCTCCGCTGATTCAGCCTCGCCGGCATTCTTAACTTTTTTCCCGATCAAAAGAAGAAGCTCAACTTCATGATGAAGCATGTTTGAAAAACTCGGATGTATAACATTTTCGCCGGAATAAAT
>DAISZW010000034.1:0-8302 GCA_036824595.1 Ignavibacteriaceae bacterium | reverse complement strand
TTAAGAAAGATCACAGGTTTTTCATCAATTTCATTCCCGAGCTCTTTTGCGTGATCGGCATAATTTCTTCCGACGCATACAATTTTGCCGACCATATATTCTTTTCCGCTGTTTTTAATTTTGATTTTCTTCATGGAAATTTTTATGCATATAGATATTGTTTTTAAGAAACTATTAATTTTCTGTCCAGCAGACTATAAAATCTTAAGTTTTCTGTTTCTTCTTTGTTGCTGCGGGGAAGAGTATATTATTAAGTATCAATCTGTAGCCGGGCGAGTTTTTATAAAGGGCAAGATCTGTCGGCGGATCACCCACTGCATGCTGGTAATCTTCCGGGTCATGGCCGCCGTAAAATGTAAATGTGCCCCTGCCGAAATTTCCGTGTATATATTTTACCTGGTTGGTTCCTTCTCTTTCCGCAAGCACAATTACCGAGTTTTTTATAAGCTCTTTGCGGAACATGGTTGTCTGCCCCATGAATCCTTTAATTACATTTGCATGGTTCTGCGTAAGCATAGTCGGAACCGGGTCGTATTTAGCAGAAAACTCGAATAAGGTGAAATAATCGTTTTCGAAGTTTCCCACTTCGGGTGCCTGAATATCTATATCGCTGTACTCGTAGATGAAAGGATTCATTTCCAGTTTGAATTTCTGAAATGCAAGAGAATTTGAATAATCTATTTTTTCCTGTGCTTTCGGATCAGCGGCATCTCCATCGAACATCTGGGCGCAGATATCAACATTTTGTGCAGCAAGCGAAATATCGTAAGAATCTGTGGCGGAACACATTGCAAAAAGAAATCCTCCCTGACCTACAAAATTCTTAATCATTAAAGAAACCGATTTCATCATTTCCGAAACTTTCTTAAATCCGTTTTTCTTTGCATTATTTTCGTATTGAATCTGCTGATCGATATACCATTGAGCATTTGCAAAGCTTGCATAGAATTTTCCGTACTGCCCTGTGAAATCTTCGTGATGCAGATGCAGCCAGTCGTACTTTGAAAGATCCCCCTGAAGAATTTCATCGTTCCAGATTTTATCGTATGGAATATCTGCGTATTCGAGTGCGAGCGTTACTGCGTCATCCCACGGCTGGAATCCGGGCGGAACATAGACTGCAACATTCGGAGGTTTCTCAAGCCTGATTATATCCATATTGTTATCTTCACTTTGAACAACGGAATAAATTTCCACTGCCTGAGGGGCAGGAACTTCTTCAAAAGATATATTGCTTATTCTGCATTCCGCGGCAATTTTCTCGGAAAAATCGATAAGGAAAGAACCGCCGCGGTAATTCAGCAGCCAGTCTGCTTTTAGACCTTCTTCTAAAGCATGGTAGGCAATGCCGTATGCTTTTAAATGATCCGTCTGCTGAAGATCCATAAAGATGAGAATTTTGGATTGTCCGAAAACTGAAAAGGAAAACAGGAGGTATATAAATAAATTCTTGATCATAGTTGCGTCATGCTCGGAAGAAATATGAATGCGGAATTTTGTCCAGGTTAAATTTCAGATTTTATGCTGATTTCCTGTCTGCTTCCAGGTAAATCGGTTCTGTTCCTTTTAGAATTACTTCTTTGGTCACAATGCATTTATCAATATTTTCTTTATCGGGAAGATGATACATTATCTCAAGCATAATTTCTTCAACAATAGCCCTTAAAGCTCTTGCCCCGGTTTTTCTCTCAATTGCCCTTTCGACCATTATGTCAATTGCAAAAGGATCGAATTCGAGTTCGATTCCTTCTATCATGAAAAGTTTTTTATATTGTTTTAAAATAGCGTTTTTGGGTTCGGTAAGAATGCTTTTAAATGCTTCCTTTGATAAAGACTGGAGCGGCGCAATTACAGGAAGTCTGCCGATCAATTCAGGAATTAAGCCGTACTTCAGCAGATCTTCCGGCTGGGTAAACTTAATCAAATCGTCATTGGTGATTTTGTTTCTCTTCTCGTCGGAAGTAAATCCCATTTTATTTTTATTAATGCGGGACGCAATAATTTTATCGATTCCTTCAAACGCACCGCCGACAACAAAAAGAATATTCTTAGTATTAATATTTATCAGACTTTGTTCAGGGTGTTTTCTTCCTCCCTTCGGCGGAACCCCGGCCATTGTCCCTTCAAGTATTTTTAATAAAGCCTGCTGAACACCTTCACCCGAAACATCTCTTGTAATTGAAGTGCTTTCACTTTTTCTCGCAATCTTATCGATCTCATCGATATAAACAATACCTTTTTGAGCGCGTTCAAGATTATAATCAGCGGCTTGAAGCAGATGAACCAGAACTGTTTCAACATCGTCGCCGACATATCCGGCTTCGGTTAATGTGGTTGCATCTGCAATGGCAAAAGGAACATCGAGAATTTTTGCGAGAGTTTGTGCAAGCAATGTTTTACCTACGCCCGTAGGTCCTATCAGAAGAATATTGCTTTTTTCAATTTCAACTTCATCCAGTTCGAAGAAGGACGATTTTGAGTTTATTCTTTTATAATGGTTATATACTGCAACCGACAAAACTTTCTTTGCTTTATCCTGTCCTATTACATACTCATCCAGGGTCTTTTTAATTATAGACGGAGTGAGCATTTGAGAAGGTCTGGATTTGGAATTATTGAATGCAGCCAGATTGTTCTTTAAAATATCTACGCTGCTGCCGATGCATATATCACAGATATAAACATCGGGACCTGCAATCATGCTGCCTACTTCACTCCCGTCTCTTCCGCAGAATGAACATTTTACAATTTTCTGGTTTTGTTTTTTTGTTGCCATTTCTCTTCAGCTTAATTTTTTCCTTAATTTTTTTATTTCTTCTCTGGCTTCATCAAGGTACAGGGAATTTGGAAATTTTGCCAGCAGTTTTTCATAAACTTCAACAGCTTTTGGAACATTATTTATGCCAAATTGATAAACTTTCCCGATCAAATATAATGCTTTATCGGCATATATGTTTTTTATGCTTTCCTCTGCAATCCCGCTCAGCAATGATATCGATTTATCATAATTATCCATCGCTATTTCCATTTCAGCCTCACGGATCCTGGAAAAATCCTTCAGCATAAAAGCCCTGGGATTTTCCGAGATAGTCCTGTATTTCCCTGCTGCTTCCTGAAATTTATTTCGTTCTGCAGAAAATTCCGCCTCGGAAAATAATACCAAGTTAGACGAATCATTCATCTTCGGGTTCAAAACTATTGAAAATTGAATCGCATCGTTTGCTGAATTGTCTTTCAAGTTGTCAAGGATTTCTTCCAGTACTTCTTTCGATCTGCTGAAGTTCCCTTGAAAGAAATAAATTCTGGCCAGATTGTATTTTGCTAGATTTCTCTGTTCTTCCGAGGCTTTTGCGTTTAATGATACCTTTAAAAAATTGAATTCGGCATTTTCAATTTCCCCTCGGTCTAAATTTATTCCCCCCAGTTTCAGGTAGGAACCTGAGCTGAATGAGGAAGTTGAGGATTTTTCAATTATTTTTTTGAAGTATTCCTCAGCTTCCGAAGGGAGCGACTGAAGCTCCAGTTTAATTTCACCTAATCTAAATAAGCATTCATTTGCGATTTCTGTATTAGGATAACTTGCAGCTAAATCGTTGTAGACTGAAATTATTTCGCCGGCCGTCTCCGAATTGTATCCTTTAAAATTGTAAAAAGGCTTCCAGTCAGGAATTAGTGATGCTGCTTCCAACCTGAATTTTTCTTCCAGTGTTCTTGCATATCCAAGTTTTGCATTAGCCGCTAAAGGGGATCCGGGATATCTGCTTATGATTTCAGTATAAGCTTTTTCTGCGGCATCGTATTCCTTCTGGCTAAAAACAATTTGAGCAAAGTTGAATAATTCTGTTCCATGATGATTCTGCTTTGAATCAATATCAAGATAAATTTCAAAGGCAGTATCAAAATCTTTTTTTTCAGTATAAAGGCGCGCCAGCAGATGTTTAAAAGCTGTTTCACCCCCAGCAGTCCATGCTTCAATAACCGGAATTGTTTTTTCAAGCGCATCGGGTTTGGCGATGTAAGAAAGAATCCGGGATTCGATGATATTCAGCTGATTAGGTTCTTTGGAGAGAATAAAGCAGTACTCCGCAGCTGCCTCGTGATACTGCATTGTTAATGTGTAAATATTTGCAAGCTCATAAGAAAAGCTTACGGGATCATCCGCAGTTTCCTTTCCTTTTTCCAAAAACTCGGCGGCTTTTTCAAATGCTCTTCTTTCAATGGCGTAATTTGCCAGAATCCGGAATGTAGTTGAGTTTGAAGGGAATTTTTTTGCAGCTTCGTCCCAGGTTTTATATGCCGAAGTTTCATCTCCCGTCTGGTAATATGTCTTTCCAAGGAGCCCGAATAAGTTTATATCATCCGGTGTTAATTTTAATCTTTCGGAAATTATACCGATTGATTTTTCATAATCTTTGGTTGCAATATACATCCGGTTTAAAGCATCGAAGAATTGATAATTTTCAGGCTGGATTTTGTAAAGTTCCTCGTAAATCGATCTGGCTTTTTCAAATTCCCCGGCCTGCTCAAAATTCTGCCCCAGCATAAATCGGTTATTAAGATTATTCCCGATTTGGGCAAATACCAAAGCATTAAAAAATAAAAGTACTATAATTTGAAGCTTCATGGTTCAAAAATAAGAAAACGTTTTAGGTTATCAAGTGATTATTTTGGGCATTCATCCATGAATAAGATGAGTTTAATTAAATAGTACAATAAAAAAACCCGCCGGAAGGGCAGGTTTAAAAATCATAGATTATATGATCATAATTGTCAATACCAGAAATGAAATTGAAGAACAAAGGAATTATTATCAACAGTTGGATCCTCCATCTGAAGCCTGAACTGCGGACGCAGCTCGATGAATGAGTAGGGAAAGATTTCAAAGCCGAATATTACTCTGGAGACGGCATCGTTTTCCAAATCGCTGAACGGATCAAACCTGTCGTACCGGACAACCGCTTCCAATCCTTTAATTATCTGGTATGCTCCTTCAATCATTATTACAGTTGATGTTGAATCCGTTAATATATAATCTTTGGCAACATCATATTCTGCAAGAATAGAAAATCCGCCGACTCCGAATCCTGCATATCCGCCGAATACATTTACGTTATTAAAATTATTGCCGAAAATATTTTTAAAATTAGTAAACGATCCTCCCAGCATTAATCCCATATCTTCCCCGATCTGCGGGGTAAGCTGAAGGTTGGCGGTATAAGAAGGATCGGATGGATTCCTGCTGAAAGGATATGACGGATTCCGGGGATCGCTGTTTGGTTTTCCTGCACTGACAGTAACTAAAGCAAAATCTGAAAGATACAATCCTGCCTCCACCCCGATTTCAGTATAAGTAGGGTAGTAAATTAATCCCTGGCTTGCTCCTTGTGAAAAAAGAAGTCCGAAATCTCCTCCGCGCGTATATGCAGTATGATCGTCAATCCGTATTCCGAAATTCGGGGAAAAAGAACCTGCCTTAATGTAGCTGTTATTCGCCAGAACTCTTGCTACACCATAACCTTCCCAAATCTGCTGGATAAAATCGTACCTGGCAAAAATGTTTATTTCTTCGGATACGTCTGCATTTAAGTAGATTGACCCCGTCATTTGCTGAAAATCGGTTTTCTTTCTTTGTTCGGAATACAAATATTGTGTCCTGAAATCCAGTCCGAACGAGATATTTTCACCGATCATGTTGCTCATTTTATAATCTCTCGGAGAAGCCATCGGGAGCAGGTTTCTTCCGAAAGACCAGCCGCCCCTGTTCCTCATGTTTCCTCCTGTCGGATTAACATGGCATTCGCTGCATTGAGCATTCATTCTCACCGCGAAGCGCGGCAGTGCAAAATCTTCCCCTGTTAGCACAACAAATAAGAATAAGAAATAAAAAGCCTTTGCAGTTTTCATACGCCTCCAAAATTGTTTATCGCTAAATTATAAAAGATTAGAAAAAGAATTTTATTTTTTTAAATAATTTACTATCCCGTGAGACTTAGTTAACAAATTGAGGAAAAAGTGCCATCCGCCTGCGTTCCGATAAATCGGAACTTCGGCGGACAGGGGGATTGCGGATTTCGAATTTCGGATTTAAGAGTTGTGATTTAGGAATTACGAATTACGATTTTAGAATTAGAATTTGAATCAATAATACAGAACTAAACATTTAAAATTAATTTTGCCTGACGGCAGTCATGTCCGAAATCGTAAATCTTAAATCTTAAATCTTAAATCTATTCCCATTGCTTAAATTATTGTTCTTCCTTACCTTTAAAATTGTATATATTGCGAATATGCCGCGAAGGAAATTTTGAAAAACATCTTAATTTTAGGCTCCACCGGATCAATAGGGAAGAACACTCTCGAAGTTATAAGAAACTTTCCGGATAGATTTAAAGTCGCTGCGCTTACGGTTAATACCCGAATCGATCTTCTCGAACTGCAGATCGATGAATTCAAACCGGCTACAGTTGTTGTTAAAGACAGCATCCTGGCCGAAACACTCAGAAAAAGCATCGGTTCAAAATGTGAAGTTCTTTCAGGCGTTGAAGGATTGATCAGCATTGCGGCAAACATGGATTACGATATTTTTGTCGGTGCAATGGTCGGGTTTGCCGGATTGGCTCCTACGGTTGAAGCAATTAAAAGGGGAAAGAGGATTGCATTGGCAAACAAGGAAACTCTTGTTGTAGGCGGAGAGCTTATTACTTCTTTGAGCAGAAAATATAATGCTGAAATCATACCGGTGGATTCGGAGCACAGCGCAATTTATCAATGCTTAGCCGGCGAAAAAATAAACCAGGTATCCAAATTAATTTTAACGGCATCGGGCGGCCCTTTTCTAAACCTGGATAAAAAAGAGTTCTGCAATGTTACAGTAAAAGATGCATTGAATCATCCCAACTGGAAGATGGGAAATAAAATAACAATAGATTCCGCCTCAATGATGAACAAAGGGCTTGAGGTAATTGAAGCACGGTGGTTATTCGGCCTGACAAAAGAAAAAATTGAAGTTGTAATTCATCCTCAGTCAATAATTCACTCGATGGTGGAATTTGCTGACGGTTCAATTAAAGCTCAGCTTGGAATGCCCGACATGAGGCTTCCGATTCAGTATGCGTTAACATATCCCGAAAGGTTCGAGAATAATTATCCCAAAACGGATTTAAAAAAAATAAAGAATTTAAGTTTTATTGAACCTGACCTTGAAAAATTTGAGTGTTTAAAACTAGCATATGATGTTTTAAACAGCGGCGGCTGCAGCCCTATAATTTTAAATGCCGCAAATGAAGTTGCAGTTGACCGTTTCTTGAAAGGCAATATTACTTTCTCACGGATACCTTACATTATTAAAAAAGCATTAGACAAAGTGTACTTATCTGCGAGGTATAATTCTAACGATTTAGATTCGATTTTCCAATATGATAAATTGACGCGCGAATATGTTTTAAATCTTCCTGCCGAGTAAATTTCCTTAAACAAATTTAAATAAAGGCATTTTCTGCATGATTTAATGTATTTGAGATGAGCTTACCATTCTTTATTTTACAACTTATATTTGATAATTGATTCAGGAGCAGTGTTTTTTTAATGGATTATGTAATTTATTTCGCTATAACAATAGGAATCCTGGTTTTTGTGCATGAATTCGGACATTTTGCTGCCGCCAAGCTGAGCGGCATGCGCGCAGATGTTTTTGCAATCGGGTTCGGTAAAAGACTCTTCGGCTGGAATAAGATAACCGGTTTTACATTCGGGGAGCTTCCAAAAGATTTTAAAGGAGAAGGGCATACCGATTACAGGCTCGCACTCCTGCCATTGGGAGGTTATGTAAAGATAGCCGGAATGGTTGATGAAAGTTTTGATACCGAATTTGCAAATAAAGAACCGGAACCGTGGGAATTCCGCTCAAAGCCTACATATAAGAAAATATTTGTAATTACTGCCGGCGTTCTGATGAACCTGCTCCTTGCATTAATTATTTTCTGGGGCGCTAATTTCTTCCAGGGGAAGCAGGTAGTTGAAACAACATCCATCGGTTATGTCGAACCGGGCAGCACGGCTGATTCATTAGGATTTAAATCGGGTGATAAAATTCTGGCTGTTAATAATAAAAAAATTGATAACTGGACCGAATTTGACTCCGAGATGTTAATTAATACAATGGGGAAAGATGTAGATGTTAAAGTAAGAAGGGATAATGAAATAATTCCGATCTTCGTACCCCGCTCAAAAATTCCCGAACAAAATGAAGCGCCGTTAGTAATTGCGGACGGATGGGAGCAGCCGTTTATAGACAGCGTTCTCA
>DAISZW010000320.1:0-2101 GCA_036824595.1 Ignavibacteriaceae bacterium | reverse complement strand
ATGAAATTATTTTGTTGCAACATAAAATTATTAAATGTAAAATTTCCTGCCGTTTCTAAAAAATCCTCTGCGACAAATTCTTTCTTTAAGGTTCCTTGGATAAAAGTTCAACCCGGTTCAGAAAAATTCCTTCTCAAGTTATTAAAATAGTTCTTAAACTTTGAAAAGAAGGAGAATCAATTTCTTCTCCTCAAAACAAATGAACACCGCATTCTTAATTCATGAAAATATATTAACAATCATTTTATTAATAAAATAAATTTATGAGGTGCTGCCATGAAGCGGGAAAGGAGAAAAGTATTTTTAATTCTCGCAAAAACTGCTCTGTTATCATTGCTCCTTATTACTTTTCTGCAATGCAGAAAAAGTGAGAAGCCGGTACAGGTTGATCAATTGAAGATTACCGAGTTTGTGCCGTTTGATCAGTTCCTTGAAGAAATTAACAAAGCCCGCTTTGAGGACTACAGGAACAAACCGGGATTCATTGCCGCAAACGAGGATGAATTTTCAAAAATGAAGCAGCACATCCTCTCACTATATAACGGCGTTAAAGTAAAAAACAGCTTTGTAATGGATGATGCAATGTTTATAGACTGCATAGATATCAATACTCAGTCCGGCCTCAGGCAGGACGGGAAACAGTTAACGATCGAAAAACCCCCGGCTTTTTTAGATCTCAGAAGGGAAGGAGCGGATGAGCAGCAGGGAACCCCGGTTCCGCCTATGTTGAGCAAGGAGAAAATGGACAAGTTCGGCAATGTAATGTATTGCGATTCAGGCTATATCCCCATGAAGCGTATTACCCTGGATGAAGTAACGCGTTTCGAAACATTAAATGATTTCTTCAATAAATATGGTAAAGCCGGTCAGACCGGTTTGCCTGAAGAACAATAATGTAAAGAGGAGAATGAATTATGAAAAAGCTAAATTTATTTAAGCGTTTTATTTACACGGCAGCCTTCTTTTCTCTCATGGTTTTAATTCAAGCCTGCGGTGGTACGAGCACTCACAGATGGGCCTGGGGCGATCAGCAGGTGGATAACCATGGCGGCGATTCACATTTGAATGTATGGGCGCCTAATTCATCGCCCGGAGTCTTTTCATTATCCCAGCATTGGTACACAGGCGGAAGCGGAAGCAGCAAGCAGACTGTTGAAGGGGGCTGGCAGGTTTATCCGAATAAATACGGAACCAGCAGTCCGGTATTATTTATTTATTATACACCCGACAATTATTCCACCGGCAGCTACAACTTAGATAAAGCAGGATTCATCCAGGTTAACAACTCGTGGGTCCTGGGCGGTGCTTTAGCACCCGTTAGTACAGACGGCGGTACACAATATTTTATCCGCATCCAATGGCAGCTTTATGAAGGAAACTGGTGGCTTTTTGTGCAAGGGAGCGGAGACTATATTGCAGTCGGGTATTATCCCGGCTCAGTTTTTAAATCCGGACAGATGGCAAGGAATGCGCAATGGATTAAATATGGAGGTGAAACTGCGTCAAATAATTCCGGGGATGCAGGAGCGATGGGAAGCGGCAGTTTTGCAGATCAGGGCTGGACTCACTCTGCATACCACCGGACAATTTATTACATAGACAATTCTCATGTCAGTCAATGGGCAGCTTTAGATCCGCATGAGCCGACCTCCTCCTGCTACACAATTGACATGCACAATAATACCGCAGGCACCTGGGCAACTTATTTTTACTACGGCGGGCCGGATTGCCCGTGAGTTGTTATTGTAGTATAAAGCTTCCCTTTATTTATTTTGTGAGAATTGAAAATGAAGCGTTAATTCTTCAATAAGCCCTTCTTTTTCTTTGGGAAGGTCGTCAGACTCCGACTGAGTCTGCCGGACTCAGGCGAGGTGGGGATGAGTTCTTTATATCCAAGGATGTCGTCATCCCGAATTCAGTTCGGGATCCTTTTAATGTATTCGCTATGATTGCATTTTTTTACCGGATCAAAAACAAATCAACTGATCAAAAACATTTGCAACGATATTAACCGACGGCATGCTGCCGAGGCAATATTAAATTTTGTATCAATCTTATTCGGTACTTTACACGATTTACTTGCCTCACCGATTGCTTTTTC
>DAISZW010000319.1:0-2109 GCA_036824595.1 Ignavibacteriaceae bacterium | reverse complement strand
TTCCGAATATCCCGTCAAATTATTTAACTGTTACACTTAAATTAGCCGAAGAGGACGGATATACCAAGTTAACTGCATCCGATGGAGATTTTTCCAGCGTTGACGAAAGTGAAAAGAGATATAATGATGCTTTAAGGAATTGGGATATGGTTCTAAACAAAATCAAGGAACTAGCGGAAAACAATTAAGCGAGAAGCATTTTATAAACATTAATAACAAACTATTTTTTGATTTATTATATTTTAGTAAGGAGCTTATGATTTATGTCTGCAAAGAATGTTAAGGAAAGAATTCATAATTCAATGATTAATTGCGAGGGAGTATCAGCGCTGCCGCACCGTTTTGGAGGCACTGAATATAAATTGGGAAAAAGAGAAATAGGACATGTTCATGGAAATTATTTGGTTGACATTCCATTCCCAATGAAAATAAGAAATGAAATTATTGAGAAAAAAGAAGCGGTGCCTCATCATGTGCAGCCTGAGAGCGGTTGGGTAAGTATTTATATTCATTCCGATGAAGATGCAGATAAAGCTATTAATCTTTTACTGAAATCTTATAATCTTGCGGCAGAGCAGATGAAGAAAAGAAATCAAATCCAGCAGCCCTGACTATTTTTAATAAAAGAATAAATTCAAATGGAAGTTAAATTCTTTAAATCGCCCCGGGAATTACGTAATTGGTTTGAAAAGAATTATGATAAGAAACAGGAACAGCTTATAGGTTTCTATAAGAAAGATTCCGGCAAACTCAGCATTACATACCCGGAAGCCTTGGATGAAGCGCTTTGTTTCGGCTGGATCGACGGAGTTCGTAAGAGTATTGACGAAGAGAGATACATGATTCGATTCACCCCTAGAAAACCAAACAGCTACTGGAGTACGGTTAACATCAAAAATATAGAAAGACTCAAAAAACTTGGACGAATGTGTCCTTCAGGCTTAAAAGTGTTTGAATCGAGAGACAAAGAGAAATCGGAGAAATATTCGTTTGAAAGAGCAATTGTTAAACTTAATTCAAATTATGAGAAACAATTTAAAGCGAATAAAAAAGCGTGGGAATTTTTTCAATCAATGCCTCCTTCCTACAAGAAAGTTACCGCTTTGTGGATTATGAGTGCAAAACAGGAAGAAACAAGATTAAGGAGGCTGGGGCAGCTGATTCAGGATTCTGAAAACAGACAAAAAATTCCTCCCCTTAGACGTACCGGCGAATAAAAATTAATTATCTTGGATCATAATCTAAAAGGTCAATATGAAAAGAGTTACTTCAATCGGCGGAATTTTTTTTAAATGTAAAAATCCTGATAAGATTAAAGAATGGTATTCAAAACATCTTGGATTTAACACTGATCAATATGGTACAACCTTCCAATGGAGGCGGGCCGATGATAGCACAAAGAAGGGTTATACTGTATGGAGCCCCTTCACGGAGTCAACAGAATATTTTGATCCATCAAAAAAGGAATTCATGATAAATTACAGGGTGGAGAATCTTGTTTCACTTGTTGAAGAATTGAAAAAAGAGGGTGTTCAAGTAGTTGATGAAATTGAAGATTATGAGTACGGGAAATTTGTTCATATTCTTGATCCGGAAGGAAATAAGCTGGAATTATGGGAACCTTACGATGAAGCTTATGATAAAATCTCGGTTACTAAAACTCCATAATACCATATGAATGTAAAAAAGTCTGGTTATTCAAAAACACCGCTCGGCAAAAAGCTGGGCATAAAAAATAATTTCAGGATTAAGCTTGTGAATGTACCGGAATATTACTTCCGGCTTTTTTCCGAATTCCCCGAATCGATTGAAATAGCAAATGATAATAAATCCTTGAAAGATTTTATTCATTATTTTTCCATAGATGCCGGAACTCTTTTTAAAGCATTGAAAAAACTAAAGAACGAAATAAAGCAGAACGGAATGATCTGGATATCATGGCCGAAAAAATCATCGATTA
Organism: Ignavibacteriaceae bacterium; assembly: GCA_036824595.1. Lineage (GTDB taxonomy): Bacteria > Bacteroidota > Ignavibacteria > Ignavibacteriales > Ignavibacteriaceae > DATKLQ01. The sequence goes on along the minus strand of DAISZW010000319.1, from coordinate 149 downwards.
AAACAGATATTACTGAAGATTATATACGGGAGATTGCATTGAAAAACGGCTTGGTGGATGTGAAGGTTTGTGCGATTGATGAAGTTTGGTCGGGATTGAAGCTTGTAATACCGGTGAAGGATAGGAAGTAGGGATGAGGGATGCTGGAT
>DAISZW010000163.1:0-7650 GCA_036824595.1 Ignavibacteriaceae bacterium | reverse complement strand
GCGCTTTTGTTATATCGGGCTGCCTTACTTTCGGATCGTCCGCGGGGAGTTCTTTATAAATTATTCTGCTTTCTGAGCCTGTAATTTTTATTACTTCCACCGCAAATTCTTTAATTGTTATTTCATCGGGATTGCCGATGTTAACGGGATCCGTTTCATTCGACATTAAAAGTTTAAAAATGCCGTCGACCAGATCGGATACAAAACAAAAACTTCTTGTCTGTGAGCCGTCGCCGAAAACCGTTAAATCTTCCCCGTTTAATGCTTGTCCGACAAAAGCCGGGAGCGCTCTTCCGTCGTTCAATCTCATTCTCGGTCCATAGGTATTAAAAATTCTGACAATCCTTGTCTCGATTCCATGATACCTATGGTAAGCCATTGTCATTGCCTCGGCAAATCTCTTTGCTTCATCGTAAACGCCGCTCGGACCGATCGGATTTACATTCCCCCAGTAATCTTCGTTCTGCGGATGAATCGTGGGATCGCCGTACACTTCCGAAGTTGAGGCTAAAAGGAAACGCGCCTTTTTTTCTTTAGCCAGTCCAAGTGTTTTGTGGGTTCCCAGCGAACCTACCTTTAAAGTTTGAATCGGCAGTTTCAGATAATCTATAGGGCTGGCTGGAGAAGCAAAGTGAAGGATGTAATCAATCCTTCCGGGGAGAAATATATAATTTGTAATATCGTGCTTTACAAAAGAAAAATTTTCATTGCCGGAAAGGTGAGCTATATTTTCGATGCTGCCGGTAATTAAATTATCGACGCAGACTACTTTCAAGCCTTCCTTTAAAAGTCTGTCGCACAGGTGCGATCCAAGAAACCCGGCTCCGCCCGTAACAACAGCAGTATATTTAAACAATTAATTCGTCCTCTCTGCTTCGGTTTTATAAAGCTTTGAATTATTGTTCCTCGCAGTATAAATTTTTCTATCTTCAATAATATAAATCAATGACATAAGCAGGAAAACAAAAATCCCGCCTGCAACCGAGGCAAAAATTACTCTGGGTCCGGAAGCTTTCAGAGGAGGAATTGCCTCATCCAAAATTTCTACGGTCGGGAGATCCCGGTTCTCCTGGATTTTTTCTTTATAATACTGCTGCTGCAGAAGAAGATAAACTTCATTTTGTATTTTTACTTCGCGCAGCAATGAAGCTAGTTCTCTTCCCAGTTCCGGGACTTCCTTAAAAGCAAGGAGATAATCTTTATTTCCCAGCTCCATTTTCGCATATTGATCTTTCAATTCATGAAGTTTTGATTTCAATGAGAGGAGCGTTTGATTGTCTTCCCGCAGATTCGGCTGAAGAAACCCGATCTGTACTTCGGTTTTTACAATTTCAGATTTTAATTTTGCCGCAGCATCAATTGCAGCGCTTACCTGCTCCGGGAGGGAAATAGTCTTATTTTTTTCCTGGAACTGCATTAGTCCTAATTCTACGGAATCCAATCGTGTTTTGGTCAATACGAGCTGGCCTTCAATATACTGTCTCGCTCTTTTTGCTTTAGAAGATAATTTTTCCCTGTTAATAATATCCAATGCTTCCACATAGGTATTTGAAAGTCCTGCAGAAAATTTCTTTACGGAATCCAAATTGTCAAACAGCATCGGGAAAAGTTTTGTCTTCACTTCAACATCAAGCTTAATAATCCCTTCTTTAGTAATCTCAATATTTAAATCCTCCGTTAATTTTTTAGATGCTTCGTATACATTACCGGCATCATAATAATCGGCAAGGTTGTGTTTCTTTACAACATAAACAGCCGCCGAACGGCTTTTCAGCATTTCCGCGAAAAGCTGGGAATTTGCATTCGATGTACCTGTAATTAAAGAAGGAAAATCCTGTCCCGATAAAAGAGTACCGAGCCCGAGCATTTGATTATCCTGTTCAGGAGGTAGTATGGAAATGGGTGCTCTATAAGTTAAAGGATAAATAAAAAACAGAATCAAAAATAAAAGTATAGTTGCAGTAACGGTAACCTTTAAAATATTTCTTCTATTAAATATTATTACGTGAATTATATCGTTAAAATTCATACTTCACCTTGTTGCGACAATTACGGCTACCATAGCTGCTACCACGGCAGCCAGCTGGCCTAAAATAGCAAGTGTAGTAGTAAACACATCCCAAAATTTCGGACCGGGGATTTCTTCAGGCACCCAAATTGTGTCTCCCGGTTCCAGTGAATCAACTTCATCGGCATAAATCCATTCTTTGGTCTTTGCCTTAATTACTCTTACATCACCTTCAACCGCACGCCAGCCGTATCCTCCGGCCAATTCAATATAATCATCGACGGTTAATCCTTCCTTATAGATTATATTTCCCGGATTTACAACCTGGCCTAAAAGAATAATATAATTTTTAGCTTCGGGAACAGCAATTAAATCTTCTCTTTTTAAAGTTACATCTTCGGAGAGATTATTGAGAATAAATAATTCATGAAAATCTACAACAACTTTACCGATATGCTGGCGCGATTTAGCTTTAAAATAATCGTACTCATCATCGGTCATATTTTCACGCGGAATAATTTTCAATCTTTCAAACTCCGGATCCTCTCCGGAAATTCCCTGTGTCCGTACTAGTGAAGCTTCCGCGAGCGAAGCATTTTCCCTGAATCCGCCGGCTTCATTAATAATCTCACTAAGGGTGGTTTTATCTTCCACAATCTTATAATAGCCGGGATATTGAACAAATCCTTCTATCTTTACAGCTTTATCTATAAAATAATCGAGCATTTCCCTAACCAAAACCAGATCCCCGAAATGTAATTTTACCTGCTCATTTTTTAACTGATTAAACGAATAATAGAAACTTTTCTGGTCTTTCCCGTTAGCTTCAAACCTTACAACTTCGATAGAATCTTCTCTCGCCCTTGAAAGTATTCCGCCGGCAATTTTAATTAGGTCATAGACGGTTTCCCCATCTACAAATTCGTAAGCTCCAGGGAATTTAATCTGTCCATTAATTGAAACTATTTTATCAACTTTGTCGATTAGAACAATATCGCCTTCCTTTAATAAAGGATTTTGTGCGCGGTCTCCGAAGCGGAAAAATTTTATCAGGTCAAATGAAGCTTCTTTACCGTTTCGATTTTTAATATTAATATTTCTAAAATTCGCTGTCTCATTAAGTCCGAATGAAGCAGATATAAGATCTAATAATCTTGAATTTCCGGGCAAAGCATAGGAAGAAGGCTTTTTTACATTCCCGACAAGGGAAACTCTTATATTCCTAAAATCAACAAGGGAAATAAAAACCTCGACATTCCGGTAATATTTATTAATAAAATCTTCTATTTTTTCTTTAGCCTCAGCGAGAGCTCTGTCCTTTAAATCTACTCCGCCAACTTTGGGAATGTACAATATTCCTTCCTGGTTTATCGCCAATGTAAACGAGATTTCTTCGACGCCTCTTATAGAAATGAAAAGCTTATCGCCTGGACCTACAATATATTCATCAGGATCGATGCTTCCTTCAGTAGCATCCATCTGCATTCCGCTCAGCCTGTTATTTAAAAATAATGAATCGGAAAAGTCAGCAAATGATCTTTCTTTATAATCGGGGAAAATTTGAGCGGATATGTTTAAGGGAAAAAGGATAACAATTAAGAAAGCAGCCAGCTTGGTTTTCATCGCGTTATTTTTTGAAATGTTTGAAGATTTTAACTCCAGGTTCTTCATAATATTTCAAGAAACAGATTCATATTAAAAACAATCTAATCCGGGATATTGGCCATGTTTTAAGAATTACTATATCTTTAGAGAAATTTAAAATCCTAAGTAGTTTTATTTTTTATTCCGTTAGTAGGACGGGCATAGTAATAATAATACTTATAATATGAGCCGTAGCTGGTTCTGTAGTTGAAATTGTTCAGAACAGTTCCGATGAAGGAAGATGATCCGCTTTTTATTAATTCTACCGATTTCTCCATCAACTGCGATTCGGTTGTATCGGCGGAAACGACAAGAATTGTTGCGTCGGCAAGTCTGCATAATATTTCCGAATCGGTAACCGCAATAATCGGGGCGGAATCCAGAACCACAAGATCATATGCTTTCTTCATCTCGGTAAGAAACTCCCTCATCTGACGGGACTCCAGCATTTCCGACGGATTCGGCGGAATTGTACCGGCAGCAATAAAATAAAAGTTTTCAATACCGCCGTCGTGAACAATATCTTCAAATTTCGCCTGCTTGAATAAATAATCGATAAGACCAGGAATTCTCTCCGCATTAAAAATATTATGCAGCCTTGGTTTTCTTAAATCGCAATCAATAATTAATGTTTTCCTGTTTGCCTGGGCAAAACTTCCGGCAAGATTCACCGCAACAGTTGTCTTGCCTTCCTGCTGCGCAGCGGACGTAATTAAGATTGTTTTAATCGCATCGTTATCGATTCTGGAAAACTGAACTCTTGTTCTGAGTGCTTTGAACGCTTCGCTCGCAACCGAATCCGGTTTTTTTGCTACAATAAATTCATATTCGTTTTTGCCGTTAGTCTGCTCTCCTTCAATATGAGGAATCCAGGACAGGACATTGATATTTCTTCTCTCCAGGTCCTCCGGAGATTTGATTGTTGTATCGAAATAATTTTTAATGAACACATATCCGAAAGCAATAGCGGTGCCGATTACTAATCCGATTATTATTATTAAGAACCTGTTCGGCTTTGAAGGGAATCCAGGAATCCTGGCATTATCAATGACAAGTACATTCCCGGGCTGGGACTGTTCATTTATTAATGCTTCCTGGTACTTTTCTTCAACGAGAGTGTAAAGCTTCTCCAATGCTTCTCTATTTCTTTGATATCCGGCAAGTTCAATTGAAGTTTTCGGCAGTTTATTGAATCTCTCCTCGTATTTATTCACAATAGTTTCAAGTTCTTTCGCAGAAATCCTGAGCGATTGATTTTTTACTTCTTCGGTAATAATCTTCTGCGACAGTTGCTTTACTTCCTCAGGACTGCTGGCAAATATCCCGGCTTTAATAACACTAATCTGCTCGTCAAGCTTAATCCTTAAATCTCTGATTTTTTTATCGTAATCTTTTATTATCGGATCGGTGTTTACGCCGGGAGTTTTGCTGGATATAGCTAAATCCCTGTTTACTTCAAGCTTGGCTAACTGCTCCTGCAGAGTTTTTAAATAACTTTCCGATGATACACTTTTCAGGTAATCAGCCAGACGGGGATCCTGTTTTGTCAATTCTCTTTTCAGCTGGGCAAGTACTTGGTCGGAAGCCATAAGCTCTATCTGGATAGCATTTTTCTGCGCTTCAAACTCCGACAATTGTTCAATTAATGAAGTTGCCTGTGCATCGAGCGAAACGATTCCCCCTTTTTCCTGGAATGTTCTTAAAATTTCCTCAGCTTCCTTTAGCTGTACAAGCTTCTCATTCCTCTGATCGAATAAAAAGTTCTTTACAAAAGTTAATTGGTTCCTGTTTATATCGAGATTCAAATTCATGTATTCGTTGGCGTAGCAGTTCGCTATTAATGCAGCTTCATAGGGAGAAGGAGACTCCGCCGTTATTTCAATAATATCCAGACCTCTTTTTTGATTTATTTCCGAATTGCTGATTAATAATGCTGCAAGCTCGGAAACAGGAAGAATATTGTCCGGAGATTTTTTCTTTTGATCAAGGATCAGGAAAAAGTTTTCTTTTTTTATTCTTTTTACGGAATCAAGAAGAGCGGCGGCAACTCTTTCCCTTGTGTTGTAACTTTTTATAATTTCAATTTCATTAGCTATAAACCTGTCGCTTCCGTATTCATTAAAACCGGGAATTAAGGGAGACTCGAGAATATTCCCCTGCGGCTTGGATACTTTCAGGATTGTTTCGGCTCTATATACATCCCTCGCGTTTACTGCATATAGAATGGCTACAATGAGACTTGTTAGCACAATCACTATGACAGGCGTGAGGTTATAACGGATTAAATTTATATAATCTTTTAACGATGATGTTTCAAAATCTTTGGTATCTACGCTATTGATGTTTTCATTTTTCATATCCGGGCCTTGTCATTTAACAATATTTAATATAAGAATAGATAACGAAATTAATATCGAAAAAATAGAAATGCCGATGGAGAGATAATCTTTAAAGTACAATCTTGGTTCACCGGGAACAACTAAAATATCTCCCGCCATTATTTTCGGAGCTTTGCTTAATGATTTTATATCTTCTTCCCACAGCAGATCCTCGTAGGGCACATGAACAAGCTGCTGCGAAGAATCCGGTGCCATCCTTAATATACTTAATTTATCTAAATATGAATCTTCAGTCGGGCCCCCAGCCAGGGAAAGCAGATCATTTACATTGCTGTAAACCGGAATTACATACCTCCCGGGGAACTTTACAAATCCCCACACTGAGACTTTAATATTAACCGATGTAGGGTCGGAATAATCGAAGAAGCCGCCCTGGGTCTGCCTGAACTGCCCCAGTCCGCTTCCGATTTGAACTTCATCTTGGGAATATGTTTGGTTGGCCGGCAGAAAAATTAAAAAAGAGAAAATGAGTAAAAAGAGTTTCATCTACATTATGATTATTTAGTTAATGAAATTACCAAATTCTATAGTTACATCAAATACAATCTTAGCGGGATGAACTCTTCAAAGTAACTCTTCTTAATGATACCCAGCTTATTAATAAACCGAGCAGAGGACCGATAAGCAAAAGAAGAATTAAATAAATGAACATCCCGGAAGAGAAAATTTTTGGGAAATTAATGCCTGGTGCGTAATTAATTATCAAGATAAAAACAGCTAAAGAAATAAGACTCGCAAAAAATCCGATCCAGACTGCATTCAGAATTATCGGCATTTTAATAGTTGATAATTTAGCCCCGACCAATTTCATTGTTTCAAGCTCATCGGCTTTAATGCTGACGATTAATCTTACGGTGCTGTACACTATATAAATTGCTATAAAAAATATCACTAATGTTCCGGCAAACAGATATTTATTAAAATCATCCAGGAAAGAGAGAACCTTATCGATGAAGTCTGATTTGTAAGTTACTTCATCAACACTTTTAATATCATTAATTTCTGAAACAACTCGTTCAATCGAATCTTTCTGAATATGTGAATCTTTTAAAACCAGTATAAAGGATGCCGGAAGAGGATTATAATCCAGTATTTTCCTGAAATCTTCACCCGTTTCTTCCGTGAAAATCCTGGCAGCTTCTTCTTTGTCTATAAATTTAAGTGAATCGGCATATTCTTTTTCTTTCAGAGCCAGTTCGAGGGAATCTATTTCATCCGCCGAAACATTATCATCAATAAAAATATTGAGGTAAACATTTTTCTTAAGATTCTTCCGGAATTCATCGGCAAGATAAAGAGAGAAAAAGGATACGGTGATCAAAAAAACCGCAATAGTCATCGATATCAAGGAGAGAAAGAAAGAAGACTTAGCTCTTTTTATTGCCTTAAAAGATTCCCGGATCCAGAATGAAATCATGGCAGCTCTTGAAAATAATTATGCAGGGTAAAATGCATTTCTTTAATAATTTGATTCATCAATCCACCTGCTGATCCGCCATTTCCCAGTCTGAAGATTTTTTGTTAAGGACATATTTACCCTTCCGTTCGCCCTGAACGGCAGATCCGCCGAATTTAAGGTAACTGTAAGATTAAATCCCC
>DAISZW010000318.1:0-2121 GCA_036824595.1 Ignavibacteriaceae bacterium | reverse complement strand
TCAAAAGGTGGAATCAAACAGCTTACAATGGCATTTGCAAACGAATGGGCAGGAAAAGGAGTTACCGTTAATGCAATAGCGCCGGGTTACATTGCAACCGATAATACAAAGGCTCTAAGAGAAGATCCTGTGAGAAATAAAGCTATACTTGACAGAATACCTGCCGCGAGATGGGGTAAACCGGAAGACCTGATGGGTACTATAGTATTTCTTGCATCCGATGCCTCGAATTATCTGAATGGAAGTGTAATTACCGTTGACGGCGGATGGATGGGAAGATAAAAACCAGCCGAACTTCACCAAAGTTTAGTTTTAATTTTACAAGATAAATGTAAATTTGCAATTTTAAAAATTTTCTATTTATAAATCTAAATTGGAATTGAAATGTCACGATCGGTTGTAGTAAATAAAATAATTGATAATGGTGCGGTAGCTGTTATCAGGCTTAAGGATGGAAGTAAATTTAATAAAATTGCCGAAGCAATATTCCTCGGAGGAGTTGCCTCTATTGAGCTCACAATGACAACTCCAAACGCATTCAAACTTCTCGAAGAGGCGTCCAAGATCTTTAAAGAAAAAATTATGCTTGGTATGGGATCGGTGTTAAACGCTAATGATGCACAAAGAGCAATAGATGCGGGTGCAAAGTATATAGTAAGCCCGGTATTTAAAAAAGAAATTCTGCAGACTGCACATAAGAATAATACGGCTGCCATGCCGGGATGTTTTAGTCCAACGGAAATTCAAACGGCTTTCGAGGAAGGAGCAGATATAATAAAAGTATTCCCCGCAGATATCGTAGGCATGGCATATTTTAAAGCAATAAAAGCTCCTTTGCCGCATTTGAAGCTTATGCCTACAGGAGGAGTGTCTTTAACAAATGCCGGGGATTGGTTAAAAGCCGGAGCGTGTGCGGTTGGAATAGGGAGCGCATTACTGAATCAGAAAGCAATTGATGAAAATAATTTTTCGGTTCTCACTGAAAATGCAAAAATATTAATGCAGAGCATCAATTCTGCGAAAGCATAAGTAGTAATTTAATCCAGGAAATATTTTATGTCCAAAAAAGTTTTAACATTCGGGGAAATAATGCTGCGTTTGTCTACTGCCGGCTACAGCCGCTTTGTCCAGGCACAAAATTTTGATGTAACCTTCGGAGGCGGAGAAGCAAATGTGGCTGTATCTTTAGCGAATTACGGTTTGGAGAGTTATCTTATCACAAAACTGCCGAAGCATGAAATCGGCCAGGCCGCGGTAAATCATCTTAGAAGATTTGGGGTGCATGATGATTACATTGTGAGAGGCGGAGAAAGAATCGGAATATATTTTCTTGAAACAGGCGCCAGCCAAAGAGCTTCTAAAGTAATTTATGACAGATCTTTTTCTGCAGTCAGCACTATCAATTCTAATGAGTGCAGCTGGGAAGAAGCATTTACGAACGCAGCATGGTTCCACTGGACGGGAATAACTCCTGCGCTCGGGAAAAATACTCAAGCTGCTCTTTTCGATGCTTGTAAAATTGCCAAGAAAAAAGGGGTAAAGATAAGCTGCGATCTAAATTTCCGCAAAAAATTATGGACGGAAAAGGAGGCCCAGTCTGTAATGAATCCTTTGATGGAATATGTAGATGTCTGCATTGCAAACGAGGAAGATGCTGAAAAAAGTCTAGGATTAAAACCAAAGAATACAAATATAACAAAAGGTGAATTAAGTGAGGAAGGATATACAGAACTGGCAAATGAATTAAAGAGTAAATATGATTTTGACGCAGTGGCAATAACACTGCGTGAAAGTTATTCCGCATCAAGGAACGGTTGGAGCGCTTTAATGGTTGATGATAAAGATTGTAAGAATCCTACAAGATCTAAAAGGTATGATGTACAGATAGTCGATAGAGTAGGTGGAGGCGATTCATTTGCAAGTGGATTAATCTTCGGACTGCTTACAAAAGAGAATAGTAAAGAAACTTTGGAGTTTGCAGTTGCTGCTTCCTGTCTGAAACAGACTATTCCCGGAGATTTTAACCTGGTTTCCATTGAAGAAGTGGAGAAATTAGCAAAGGGGGATGCTTCCGGCAGAGTCGAAAGGTAAAGGAATTGGGAGAAACGAATAAGGTATGAT
>DAISZW010000033.1:18950-23675 GCA_036824595.1 Ignavibacteriaceae bacterium | reverse complement strand
TTTGTATTGGTGCTGGCGTTGATTCAATTGAAGTTGAAAATGTTTGGTATAAGGCTCCATTGTTTTGCATGAATGGAAATCCTCGTCCAAGTCCATTTGGCTCAATACCCGACATAGGTGCGTACGAAAGTCTTTTGGGTACTCCAGTTACAGTTGTTGGGCAAGAACTAATGAAACCAAATGAATTTGCTCTTTATCAGAATTATCCGAATCCATTCAACCCAAGCACAAAAATAAGTTGGCAATCACCAACAGGTAGTTGGCAAACACTCAAAGTATACGATGTTCTTGGAAATGAAGTTGCAACTTTAGTTAATGAAGAAAAACCGGCAGGCAATTATGAAGTTCTATTTAATAGAAGTGATTTAGCCAGCGGAATTTATTTTTACCGGTTACAAGCAAGAGATTTCATACAAACTAAGAAGATGATACTGATGAAGTAATTCAAGAGAGTGTTGAGGATATTTAAAGTTGAAAATATATTATTATTTCTGATGATACTGAAAATAACTGTGCAGGAATGGATAACTAAATGCGAAAATAAAATGTTTTCGCATTTATTGTTCTAGTAAGACAGAAAAAAATCCCCTCTTCCAAAACAATAATTACCCGAATTCTTGAAAATAACATTTAAATAGCGCAAGTTTACTTCAATGAAAGTTCTCTACTCCGAGAGTGTTAGATTTTCAGAGCCGGGGTTACTGATAGTTTATAGATTAGCACACCGAATACTCTTCCGAAGCAGAATCACCGAAATAAATAAATTTTCCTTATTTAAAAAACAATAGGAGGAGAAAAATGAAAATATTTATAACAGGGGGTACTGGCTTTATCGGAAGATATACAACAGAGTTATTATCCAAAACAAACCATCAGCTTAAGTTGTTAATCAGAAAAACCAGCGACTCTTCATTCCTGAATAAATTGAATGTTACAAAAGTTGAAGGGGATTTATCTGACCGAAAATCTTTACTTGCCGGTATGAAAGACTGTGATTCGGTAATTAACATAGCAGGACATTATACGTTCTGGGAACGGCATAAAAAAATTTACAGCGAAACTAATATTGAAGGTACCCGTAATGTAATGGAATGCGCTTTTGAATCGGGCATAAAAAAAGTAGTGCATGTCAGCACTGCAGGTGTGTTTGGCAAACCTGCCGAAGATCCGTTTACGGAGGAAAGTCAGTTTGGTCCTGTTCAGTTTAGTGAATACTTCAGAACCAAATATGAGGGTGACCGGATTGCCTGGGATTTATATGAGAACAAAGGTTTGCCCCTGGTTGTAATCTATCCTGTATGCGTTGTAGGCGCCGGAGATACAAAAGCCAGCGGGAGGTATATACGGGATTTAATAAATAGAAGATTACCTGCTACAGTATTCAAAGATAGAATTTTCTCATTTGTATGTGTAAAGGATGTAGCCAGGGCTATTGTAAATGCTCTCGAGAAAGAAAACAACATTGGTCAAAAATATTTAATAGGTAATTACAGATACAAATGGAAAGAGATTAACAGGCTGATTAGTGATGTATCGGGTGTTCCGCTGCCTAAGATAGAATTACCGGAATCATTAACAATGATGAATGCATATCTTTTAACCGCTTTAGCCAACCTGATTAAAAAACCACCTGTGTGGGGGATGTCTGTTGATCAAATGAGAACGATGAGAGAAGGTTTTAGTGTGGATGGAAGCAAAGCAGAAAGAGAGCTGGGAATACAATACACTCCGATCCGGATCGGTCTAAAGGAAGCTATTGATTCATTCAAAAGTAAAGAGGTATTTACAGGTTGAATAATGATCAAACTTCTTAGTTGATAATTACAAATAGATAATTAATTTTTCTTTACTGCGAATTACCGCGTTTCGGCCGGATTGCTGGTTATTCCCTCGTAGGGCTATACTGCGCGCGCAAACATTATATACTTTTTTGTTCAAGTGTTCTATCACACCATGTCATCAAAAGAATAAAAAATTTATTATAATTATATTATTCGATTATTTTTATAACAGAATTTCAGTAAAAAAGCACTTATATATATCGCCTCAAATATGCCGCCTTTAGTATGAAACATATTATCATTTATTTAAGCATGATTTTAACTGCAGCAAACGGCTTTTCTCAAACTCCCAAGAAAACAGAGATCGTTCAATTGAACGGGACAAATATTTATTATGAGGTTTATGGTGAGGGTGAACCATTATTCCTTTTACACGGATATACCCAATCATCAAAATCATGGCTTCCATTTGTTTCCGATTATTCAAATGAATTTGAGGTCTATCTTGTTGATTTGAAAGGACATGGTAAATCGAGTCAATTCACTGAAAAAATATCAATAAAATCTGCTGCAAGTGATATTGATGCTCTAGTTAAACATTTAAAGCTTGACACCATTAATGCTATTGGATATAGTTATGGAGGAGAAGTTTTGTTTCAGCTTACGCTGCTTCATCCCGGACTCGTTAAGTCAATGATTATCATAGGCTCATGCGGCAGCTGGAATGCAAAGGATGTTCCTCAATGGATCGAATACCTGTCATACAAAAACATCGATAATTTGCCCTGGATGCGCGAGCAGCAAACCAGTGAAGAACAGATAAAATCAATTCTGGAGCAATTGCCTAATTATAATGTATCAGTAAGTGATGATGAAATGAAAAGTATTCAGACCAGGGTATTGTTTGTTTGGGGAGATCAGGACGACAGTTTTCCATTGGAATGCATTGCAGCGGCAAGAAAAAATCTTCCGAATTCATTCTTATGGGTTTTGCCGAATACAGGACATGGAGCTCATAAAGATAAAAATAAATCTGAGTTTGTCAGGGTTTCAAAAGAATTCTTTAATCAGAGTTGGTCTAAATGATTTTAACCTTCTAATATCAGATTAAAAATTTTTAAGTCATATCATTTTTTAACTTCCAATACGATAATGATCACATTTAATTATTTTATAATAATAAAATGCCTGTAAAAATTGCGGGATTTGTAAGAATAAATAGATTAAAATAAAATTTAATGGGTCGTCATTTTCACACTAATCAGTTAAGGAATTACAACAAAGCATTCGGCTTCGGCATAGCGCTGAATTTGATTTATGTTGTTTTGGAAATTATTTACGGACTGCTTGTAAACTCCATGGCGCTGATTGCCGATGCCGGACATAATTTCAGTGATGTTTTAGGACTGGTTTTAGCATGGGGAGCCGCATATCTTGCAAAAAAGGAGACAACTAAAAGCAGGACTTACGGATTCAGGAAGGCAACAGTTTTAGCGGCACTGTTTAATGCAATAATAATGTTTACGGCTGTCGGTGCAATATCAATCGAATCTATAAGAAAATTAATTACTCCTGAACCGACTGCAGGTACAACCATAATAATTGTTGCAGGGATCGGTACTTTGATAAATCTTTTTACCGCTCTCCTGTTTATGCCGGGAAGGAAGAAGGATATAAATATTAAAGGAGCTTTTCTTCATATGACAGCGGATGCCGGTGTGTCGCTTGGAGTTGTTGCAGCAGGAATTATAATTAATTTAACCGGATTTTATCTTCTTGACCCGATTATAAGTTTGGTTATAGTTTTAGTTATTACTATTGGTACGTGGGGACTGCTGAAAGATTCTTTTCTGCTTTCGATGGATGCAGTACCGAAAAATATTGATATAGAGGAGGTAAGAAAATATCTCGGGTCTTTAAAAGGAGTAACGGCTGTTCACGATCTGCATATCTGGGCAATGAGTACTACCGAAATAGCTTTAACGGTTCACCTTGTTATGCCGGATGAAAATGCGGATGATAAATTCTTAAGCAGAACATGCAGGCAGCTTCATGATAAATTTGAAATTGAACATTCAACGATTCAAATAGAAAAATCCGCTACGAATGCAAGCTGCGAGGATACGAATGTTTAAGATCATGAATGTAAGATCTTGAAATGCTCTCAGCCGTTAATTTCATTGCAGCCAGGTTTTAGTCGTCGAATGAAAAATTAAAAAGCGGGAATACCGGAAGAAATCCTCCTTCACCTATTATATTTATTAATCCAAGCTGAAGGCCGTTCATCGTGGCTGAGTAATTGACTATGCCGAACTGCAAACCGCTGACTTTATTTGAGTTGTAATTAACAAAGCCGGACTGCAGTCCGGTAAAAAGATCCTTAGTAATATTTACAAAATTGTTCTGCCACCCGTTGAACTTTCCTTCCGTGTATCCGACAACACCCCACTGAATTCCCAGCTGATTCGAAGTCGTGAAATTCACCAGGCCCAAATCCACTCCGTTTACTCCGGCATTTTTCCCGTAAAGCAGACTGAATCTCAGCCCTGTAACTGAAGAATTCTCAGGAACAATCTGTATCGGATTAAATAATGCGAGCTGTATGGGATTATCCTGGGCCTTGATATTGGAGAATGAGATAACAGAGACTACAATAAAGGAAAATGCAAATATTTTGAATGTATTTTTCATTTTTCACCTTTCTGTAAATCTGATTATTTATTTACTGCTAAATTATAAAAGGATTATTACATTTTTAATGCTGTAATATAAGTAATTGAAGCCGGGCTTTGAAGATCATCATTAAGGAATGTTTAAAACTTCTCTTTATACCTTAATAGCGATTCCAGAAAATAATAATCCCCCCAAACCGTTGAAGCATCCCAATCATAAGGATTGCTGCTGTTTACATTGTACGCACAGTGCAGAAGTATTCCGTCTGAAT
>DAISZW010000033.1:17223-18850 GCA_036824595.1 Ignavibacteriaceae bacterium | reverse complement strand
TACAGCCATATCGTAAAAATTTTTATCGCTCCCGTTTTTTGCAGCCCAAAACAACAGCTCTAAATTCATCATGTTGTCTACAATTACCTGGAATTCTCCGTTCCACGATTGAATGCAGCCGGCTTTTTCATTGAAGCGTGTCGATAAAGACTTGGCAGATTCTAGAATTATTTCTTTGTATTTGGGCTTGTTTAAAAGTTTATAACCATTTCCAAAGCTGGATAAAATCACGAAGCCGATGTCGTGTGTGTTTTTATTATACTGCTGTTCGGTAAGTCCTTCGGTAAACTTAATTGCAGCTTTTAAAATGTTTGAATCAGGCAGAAGTTTATTAGAAAGCCACAGGCTTCCCGGGAAAAATCCGCTTGTCCATCCTGATGGATCGGTAAATTCCCATTCGCCTAGTCCTTTTGTTCTTATAGGATATTTATTCTCCGGTATTTGATCGATATTTTCTGTTAGTTTTTGATTACAGAATCTTACAACGTTTTCATATTCATCATCGGTTACTTGTCCTATAATTTCAAAATGATATGAATAAAGCAGTTGAATTAATAACGTGAAATAAAATGATCTAAAATGCATTCGATTTTTTTATCCGTTAATAAATAATTTTACTTTTTTCCCGCAGTTGCCTTTTTAAATTGATCTTGAATTTTTCTAGTTAAGGGACCTGGTTTCCCACTGCCAATTTTCATATCA
Source organism: Ignavibacteriaceae bacterium (assembly GCA_036824595.1). GTDB lineage: Bacteria > Bacteroidota > Ignavibacteria > Ignavibacteriales > Ignavibacteriaceae > DATKLQ01. The sequence continues at coordinate 18,148 of DAISZW010000033.1, read as the reverse complement.
TCAATTTGAACTACAGGTTTTATTTCGGTTAATGTGCCGCTTAAGAAAAATTCATCATAATTCTTCAATTGGTCTTTTAAAATTCCTTCTTCTCTAATTGGAATATTATTCTCCCTGCATATACTTATTACAGCTTTTCTTGTAATTCCCGGAAGAATAAACTTTGAAAGCGGGGGAGTAATTACAATTCCATCTTTTACACAGAAGAAATTTGTATGAGAGCCTTCGCATATTAAATTGTTTCTGAACCAGACAGTCTCCGATGCACCATTTTCAACTGCATTCTGACTGGCGAGGACACCAGGAAGCAGTCCGACAGATTTAATATCGCATCTCGACCAGCGGAAATCTTCCCAGAGAATTACTTTAACTCCTTTTTCCAGTTCATCTTTTACACTTTTAATCGGAGAAAGCGAGATAAAAACCGTTGGACTGTCATGTGAAGGAAAAATATGTTTCCTCGGAAGTGAAATTCCTCTTGTAATCTGAATATAAAGAGAACAATCGGATTTAGATTCGGCCGGATTTTTCTTGATCAATTCATAAGAGATTTTTTCAATCTCATTTATTTCAGCGAAATCAATTCTCACTTCCTTCAGATTTCTTTCGAGTCTTTCCATGTGGTCTTTCAGCATAAAGAAGACCCCGTTATAAGATCTTACGACTTCATAAATTCCGTCGGCAAATAAAAATCCCCTGTCAAACGGAGATATCCTTATTTCTTCTTCGGGAATGAATTTCCCGTTTAAGTAAGCTATCATAGTTTTTTAGGATGTTTTTCTTTCTGCAAAAGTAATAAAAGTAATGATCAGAATAAGAGTAAGAGAAAGAGTATGATAATGAGAAAGAAGGCTACAAATTCTTACGCGGAGAAAAGAATTTTCATTTGTATAAATTCGGAAGCCGCGGCAGCATGTACTGATAT
>DAISZW010000033.1:14091-17123 GCA_036824595.1 Ignavibacteriaceae bacterium | reverse complement strand
AGAAAAGAATTTTCATTTGTATAAATTCGGAAGCCGCGGCAGCATGTACTGATATGCCTGCTTAGTCAACTTTAAATCACCGGTGACTGCCCTGGTTTCAATTAATTCCTTCTGCTCATCCGGAGTTAATTTTTTAGCGAACTTTAAAAATTTATTGTTTACTTTATCGTAATGTTCAAGCCTGGTATCTTTTTCTACAACACTTAAAATATCTTCAACAATCATCCACTCGTAAATTTTTAAGAAGATCGGAGAATTCAATTTTTCTAACATTATCTCTCCTAAATTGAATAACTTAATGCCCTCAGTAAAAATACATTCTTTAACTTTTAATGACAATTTATTTTAGACTTCATTACCTATTTTCATTTTTGCATTAGGATTCTTATTATTCTATTTTTAATTAAATGATTGAGATTAATAATAAAATATTTATACCGGAAACTGAGCTTCAGTTCAATTTTATAAGGTCATCAGGCCCCGGCGGACAGAATGTAAACAAAGTTTCTACTGCCGTTCAGCTCCGGTTTGATATAATTAATTCTCCTTCGCTCTCAGATGAGGTGAAGAGAAGATTAATAGTTAAATCGGGGAATAAAGTTACTAAAGAAGGTATTTTAATAATTGAAGCTAAAAGGTTCCGTACCCAGGAAAGCAATAAGCAGGACGCGATTGAAAGATTCACTGAATTAATTAGAAAGGCTGGGAGGAAACCGAAGAAGCGGATAAAAACGAAGCCTTCATATAAATCGAAGCAAAAAAGGATTGAAGAAAAGAAAAAAAGATCCGAAACAAAAAAACTTAGGCGGATTGACCATGAATGATTACCCTGAAAGAAAAGTAAGCGGACTCACAATAAAGATAGATAGATTAACATGCATCTCTACCGGGAATTGCATTAAAGTTTCCCCTGATGTTTTCGAATTCGATGATGAAAAAATCTGTTCATTTAAATTACCACATGTGGATATCGAAAAAACAAGAATGGTGGAAGCTTGTTCTGTTTGCCCGGTTAATGCGTTGACTGCTATTGATGAAAATGGGAACAGGCTTGTTCCTAATACATAGAATCTTCCAACCGAATTCCTTTCTTTTTATCTTTCTTAGACCTTGTTTTTTTGGCATTTCTATTGCTGTTCTTTAACTAGTAACTTATTCCTGGTTATATAAAATTTAATAATCTTAAGGTGAATTTATGTCTACGGAGATTAAGCCTCAGCCAAAAGCTGATGAGCCTAAAAATAAAAAACCTCATGATAACGGGGCAGGCAGTTCAAACCAGAAAACAGATGAAGCTAAATATTCCATGCAGACCCATTTAATTTACGGGAAGAATGTTTCCAATAAATGGGATTATTCGCATCATGTAGTAGCGCCGCTTACCTCATCGGTAATTTTTAAGCTTGATTCAGTTGAAAGGGGAGCCGAAGGATTTCTGGAATTTGCTGATTCCAAAGTACTCGGCGAAGATACTGTCCCAATTTATATTTATGACCGGCTGGGGGAACCGAATAAAGATCTTCTCGAAGAAAACCTTGCTTATGTGGAAAAAGGGGAAGTGGCTGTAACATTTGCATCGGGAATGGGAGCAATCTCAGGAATTCTTGGGGTGCTTACAAAAACCGGTGATGAAATTATAACTCATAAAACTCTTTACGGATGTACTTTTTCACTGCTGAATAACTGGTATCCAAGGTATAATATTAAATATACCCCTATTGACCTTACTGAACCGGAAAATCTTTTAAAGTTTGTTAATGAAAAGACAAGGGTTATTTACTTCGAAACTCCTTCAAATCCCAATCTTGACATTATCGATATAAGAAAATTAAAAGAACTTGTATGTAAGCTTAATGATTACCGTAAAGAGGAAGAGAAAATTTATATTGTTGTGGATAATACATTTGCTACACCTTACTGCCAGCGTCCCCTTGAGTTAGGAGCAGATTTCGTCCTTCATTCATTAACAAAAGGAATAGGCGGATTCGGTACGGACGTTGGGGGAGTAGTTATTGGTCCGAAAAAATTCTGGAATCTTCTTATGATGTACAGAAAGGATTTCGGCGCGGTTTTGGGTACAAAAGCTGCATGGACTGTCCTTACTTACGGACTTCCTACTTTGCAGCTTAGAATAAGCCAGCAGATCAAAAGCGCAATGAGAATTGCTGAATTCCTGAACAGCAATCCTAAAGTCGAGTTTGTTAACTACCCCGGATTGAAGAATTATAAATTCCACGATCTTGCAAAAACTCAAATGCTTGACTTCAACGCCAACTTTGCCCCGGGAAGTCTAATTTATTTTGCTTTAAAGGGAAAAAACAGCGGGGATCAGAAAGAAAAAGGGAGACAATTGATGAATTATGCTGCTAAGAATGCGTACACAATGACTCTTGCCGTAAGTCTCGGTCATACCAGGACATTAATTGAGCATCCTGCTTCGATGACCCATTCAATGATCCCGCCAGACAAGCTTTTAGAATACGGAATTGATCCGGGCGGAATCAGGATGGCTGTCGGGCTCGAAAATGTTGATGACCTTTTGATGGATATTGATGAATGCCTGAAAACAATCTGAAATAGATAAAACATTTTTTAAAGGACTTAGACTAATTCTGATATAAATAGAGTCTAAGTCCTTTTTTTTAAAATTCCTGCAGATCATTCCTTAATAGTTTTGCATAAACTTTATTAAATTCTTAGCCGAAAAATATTATCCATTTTTATCAAAGAACATCTTATTTAGAATGAACCCCTGGAAAGGTTTAAAAAATCTTCCGAGAGAGATGTGGATCATTGCAGCCGGTACTTTGATCAACAGGACCGGGACAATGGTCTTGCCTTTCCTGGCATTGTATCTCACCTCTAAAATTCATTTATCTGCCGATAAAGCAGGATTCATTATAACATTTTACGGCATCGGTGCATTGGTTACCGCACCGTTTGTCGGCAGGCTTGCTGATAAATTCGGCTCATACCTGATTATGAAAATTTCCCTCTTTTTTTCAGGAATAACCCTTCTTTTTTATCCATTT
>DAISZW010000033.1:11896-13991 GCA_036824595.1 Ignavibacteriaceae bacterium | reverse complement strand
ACTGCAATTATTGCAGCATTATTCCTTCTTTCTTTTCCGATTCATGAAAAGTACCGTAACCCGGAAGAGAATTCCGGCAAGATCGGATTAAATGAAAATGAATCCAAGGGTGCATTTAAAAATTTTGCGTTCATCTATTTTTTGTTAGCAATGCTGCCTGCTTCAATGGTTATTTTTCAGCATATCGGTGCAATGCCCATTTTTGTCGTTAATGACCTGAAATTTTCCCCTTCCTTATTCGGTCTGCTTTCAATGGTAAATACAGTCCTGATAATAATAATAGAAGTTCCTTTAAATATTTCAATGTCCAAATGGCCTGAAAGACTTTCTTTAGCTCTGGGTGCATTCTTAATCGGGTTAGGATTCGGAGCAATGGCATATGCATCAAGCATCCCAGCAATAATTATTACGATTATAATCTGGACTTTCGGAGAAATGATTTTCTTCCCTTCCAGTGCCTCTTATGTAGCTGAAATTGCACCGCCTGAAAAAAGGGGAGAGTATATGGGATTTTTCCAGATGCTATTCAGCGCATCAATGGCGTTCGGGCCATGGCTCGGTACAATTGTATATGAACATTCCGGTGCTAAAGTTTTATGGATAATGGCATTTATTTTCGGCCTTCTATCCGTAATTATGATTTTTTTTCTGAAGGAGAGGAAAATTAATACCGGGATTTAAATTTTTGAAATTTGTTAATAAATAAAGGGCTGAAGATAACCTCAACCCTTTTACACTTCACATTTTCTTGGATTTTTTTGTCATCGATCCTAACATATTCGGCGGAACAGGATCAGGTACTTTATTAGAAACAGCCGGTAAAGATTTTAGATAGGCAAAAATTGATTTTAAATCTTCGTCAGTTGATTCGGCAAAATTGAACCATGGCATAGGAGGAAGTATTTGCCTTCCTGTCCCCATATGTTTTCCCGTCCTCATTGCTTTTATAAAGATTTCATCAGTCCAATTTCCTAAACCGGTAGGTCCATCAGGTGTTAAATTAGCTGCGTAAGAAATTCCCCATGGTCCTACCCAAGCAGTAAAATCAGTTCCTGTTGTCATCACCCATTTCCCAGCCTGTACCATACTAGTATCAATTGGCGGCAGCATAGCATCTGCCAGATGCCCTGCGAGTAGTTTGGTTGTATCGGGCATTGGTCCCATATCGGTGAAAACTTTTGGAGAATGACAATCGTTACAACCACCCAAAGTTACTAGGTATCCCCCTCTCTCAATCATTTCTTCATTAGTCATTTCCTTTTTTTCAGTCTGGCAGCCTGACTGGACATATACAATAGTAAATGAAACTGCCGCAAACAAAAGAGTAGCAAAAAAACTTTTCCTCATAAAAGCCCTCCATTGGTTTTGATAATTTAAGATGCAGTTATTTAAAGAAAGAAAATCCGATTAATTAAAAATAATTCCTCTTTTGAAAGAATCTTTTAAAAATCATTTAACTTAGGGAGAGAACTAAGATCAGCATATACAATTTTGAAAGGATAAATTTTAAAATCAACTTTTTTTTTGGAGAGAAATGAAGAAAATCCGAAATTTATTTTAGGCAATTGGCTTTTATTTCTGGAAATCCTTTAGTTTGCGGTAATTCTTCCACAAAATAAGGAGATAAACATGAATGGATCCGATACTTTCTCTCCCATGTTCCAGATCACATTAAATAAAATGACGCGCGACATGAACTTCTTAGGAATGTTTTACATTATAATCGGAGCGGTTTATTCTTTGACAATTTTTGGAGCTCTTTTAGGTATTCCCCTGATTATAAGCGGGTTGAGATTGAGAGAATCTGCAAATTCATTTACAAGCTATGCGGCTTCCAGCGATACTTTTACTTTAGAACAGGCTCTTGATAGACAGGGAAAATTTTTCCTTATTCAAAAAGTACTTGCAATTGTAGCAATCGTATTTTTAGCCTTATCAATAATTTTGATGATTATTTTCGGAGTGTATTGGGTTCAGTATTTCAATCAATATAATCACTACAGCACTTAATAAATTATTTGAAGGAGAATGAAATTTTATTTTCATTCTCCATAAATATTCTCTAATACCTCGGCATACTTTTATCGATCCTGCC
>DAISZW010000033.1:5219-11796 GCA_036824595.1 Ignavibacteriaceae bacterium | reverse complement strand
ATAAGCTGATGTATTTCAGGACTTTCACCGCAGATAGGGCATGAAGGATTTTTCCTCAGCTTTAATTCCCTGAATTTAAATTTCAAAGCATCAAAAAGAATTAATCTGCCGAGAAGAAGATCACCCTGGTCAATAATTAATTTAATTGTTTCCAGTGCCTGCAGCGATCCTATAATTCCCGGAAGTACGCCGAGAACGCCTCCTTCCGCACAGCTCGGGACCAAACCGGGAGGAGGCGGACTGGGATACAGGCAGCGGTAGCACGGACCATTTTTTGCGTCAAATACCGTTACCTGTCCTTCAAAACGGAAAATGCTTCCATAAACATTCGGCTTACCCAGCAGAACGCATGCATCATTTACAAGGTAACGCGTAGGAAAATTATCTGTCCCGTCTGCAATAACATCAAAATCTTTTAAGATATCGAGCGCATTTTCCGCAGTCAGCCGTGTTTCAAAAGTAACAACATCAACATTAGGATTAATCAGCTTAATAGTATCTTTAGCTGATTCCAATTTTGATCTTCCGATATCATTTGTGGAATGAAGGAGCTGCCTGTGCAGATTTGTTTCATCCACAACATCAAAATCTACAATTCCTAACGTGCCGACACCGGCTGCACCAAGGTACATCCCTAAAGGGGATCCGAGCCCTCCTGCACCAATCATTAAGACTCTTGCAGCTTTAAGTTTTTTCTGTCCTTCCATTCCGACCTCAGGCATTAATAAATGCCTGCTGTATCTTAAAATTTCTTCATTTGATAATTTTACATCCTCTAGAACATCTGCTGTGTAGTTTCCTCCCGCAATTGAAGGAACTATGCTGAGCACATCATTCTCTTTCAGCTGCGTGTCGGTATTACCTATGTACCGGATATCTTCATCATTAACATAAATATTTACATAACTCCTAAGTTCACCGCGTTCATTAAAAAGATGCTTCTGCAGCTGGGAATATTTTGAAGTAAGGCTCTGCAGAACTTCCCTCACGGTATTTCCCGACGATGTAACAGAATCATTTTTCTCCGTATATTGTCTCAGCGGGGTAGGAATAAGAATTTTAACATCCATAACAATCCTTTCAGAAATTTTGATCTTTAATAATTAATTTTTTCGTTCTCCGTAAGTACTATTGTTTCTATAATCTCTTCATTAAACCTTTCCCTGTCCTCTTCCAGAACCCATCCTCTAAAATCTCCAGCTTTTCCTTTTCCCACGGACACAATTAAATATAGGAACCATGGGAATGCATGATCGGTATCGAATTTTGAGGGAACAGCAGGATGATCAGGGTGGGAATGGTAGAAACCGATTAGTTCCATGTTCTTCTCCTTTGCTGCTTTCTCTGCAGATAGATATTCAGAGGGAGAGATTAAATACCTGTTCTGCCTGTTTCCATCTTTTTCATTTTTAAATTTCATTATTTCTTTAATATCTTTTCCGTAATCTTTGTTGTAGCCGAATATGGCTCCGCAGCATTCTTCATTATAGGTTTCTTCTCCATGAGCACAAATACTTTCATAAAGATGCAAAGGTATTCTAATCATTATTACTCCAGATTTTCTCGCTTAAATATTTGCTCCCGCCGTCGGGAAAAACGGTGACAATTAATCCCGAATTAATTTCCTCTGCTGTTTTCAGTAAGGCCCAAGCAGCAGCCCCGCTCGAGAGTCCGGCAAAAAGTCCCTCCTTAAGTGCAAGCTCTTTTACCATTTTATAAGATTCTTCGGTTGAAACTTCGATCATTTGATCTGCCAATGAGTTATCATAAATTCCCGGGACAATTGCCGTCGGAAGATGTTTTAATCCTTCGAGTCCGTGTAGTGGAGAGTCCGGCTGAAATGCAATGCATTTAATTTCCGGATTAAATTCTTTCAGCCGTTTTGAAACACCGACAAATGTTCCTGTCGTACCAAGGCCTGCTACAAAATGAGTAATTCTTCCGCCGGTTTGCTCTAAAATTTCAACCGCGGTTGTTTTATAATGAGCTTCCCAATTTGCCGGATTATTATATTGATCCGGATAATAATATAAATCGGGATTCTGCTGATAAATTTCCTTAACTGCCCGCTGTGCTCCGTCGGTGCCTTCCAGCGGATTTGTAAAAATTATTCCCGCCCCGTAGGCTTCAATAATTTTTTTTCTTTCTAAGCTAACATTTGCAGGAACTGCGAGCTTTACCTTATACCCTTTAATTGCGGCAATCATCGCATAAGCTATGCCGGTATTGCCGCTGGTAGCATCGATAATTATTTTATCTTTTGTCAGCAGCCCTTTATTTTCGGCGTCCAAAATCATATTTAAAGCAGATCTGTCTTTTACCGAACCTCCCGGATTGAACCATTCGGCTTTTGCGAATATCTGAACATTCCGGTTCCGATAACCAAAAATTTTATTAATCCTGATAAGCGGCGTATTTCCTATTGTATTTAATATCGAATAAGACGGTTCTTTTTTAACTGCATTTATTCTTTGTCTCTTAAAATGACGCTGCTTTATCTGAACTGCGTTCTGCTGCATGTTGGTATTTCTATTCTTTTCAAATTATTTTAAAAATAAAAAACCCGCTGGGTTGAACTGGCAGCGGGTTTTTTTGAGTGTATAAACTTTTTTATTTAATAATCATAATTATTTAAGGCCGCTGCCTGCTTATTGTTACAACAGCAACAGCAAGAAAAGTTAATTAATATTTGAGTTTTATTTGTAATCATTTTATTAATCATAACTTAGAAAACAGAAAAAGAAATATCAAGCAGAATTATTTACATCGGAATCTAAATCACTTCTAAAAAAAAGGCTGGTATGCCCAGCCTTAAAATTTTCTTTGTCCCTTATTTTAGCCGAGATAAGCCCTTAAAGCTTTACTCTTAGGCGAATGTCTAAGGCTTCTGATCGCTTTTTCTTTAATCTGGCGTACCCGTTCTCTTGTCAGATTAAATTTTTCGCCGATCTCCTCAAGAGTTGCAGGTCTTTCTCCATTTATTCCAAAATAGAGTTTAAGAACTTCACATTCTTTTTCGGACAATGTAGAAAGGATGCTTTCGACTTCTTTCTTCATCGATTCCTTCATTAAGGTTACATCCGGAGAAGGCTGCTGCTCGTTAGGCATCAGATCGATTAAATTATTTTTATCTTCTCCTTCTTTAATCGGTGAATCGAATGAAACATGTCTCCCTGCTATCTGAAGTGCATATGCAACTTCATCTGCGGTCATATCAAGAATAGAAGCAAGCTCTTCGGTCGTCGGAGGTCTTTCAAACTGCTGTTCTAAATCCCTGTAAGCTTTTCCGATTTTACTTAAAGAACCCACCCTGTTTAAAGGCAGTCTTACCATCCTTGACTGATCGGCAATTGCCTGCATAATAGATTGTTTAATCCACCACACCGCGTAGGAAATAAATTTAAATCCACGTGTCTCGTCAAATTTCTGAGCTGCTTTAATTAATCCTAAATTACCTTCATTAATTAAATCTTCGAGCGACAAACCTTGATTTTGAAATTGCTTCGCAACACTAACCACGAACCTTAAGTTAGCTTTTGTTAAAGCTTCCAATGCCTCTTTGTCCCCTTTTTTAATCTTTTTTGCCAATTCAATTTCCTGGTCAGGAGTTAAAAGATCAACTTTACCAATTTCCTGTAAATAAGTATCAAGAGACTTGCTTTCACGATTCGTGTATTGCTTGGTTATTTTCAATGTAGACTCCTATATTTGTTGTCCAAATTTTGTAAACGGATGAGTTTAAACTTTGTTCCAAAAAGAAATGTGCAGAATTTGTCCCCTTTATATCTATTTAGATGCATGAAAATCATAAAGGTTTGCAATTTGCCAAAATTTTTTCACATAAACAATACAATAATCCATCGCATCTCACATTTTTTTTCAAAAACCTTGAAATTTGCTTAAATTCGGCAGTTTGATTTAAATCTTTTCCGATAAATATTTGTGGTAATTCTCATCAAATACTTACCGGACTTTCCGGAATTTCATACTCTTTAATTGATATTAAAATAATGAGGAGAATATTCTAAAATGACAGCTTTTAATATTAGAATTTGTTTTTTATTTGCAGCCTTTTTGCTATTGGGATTTACTTCGGCAGATGCACAGAAAAGAGATACATTCGGCCTACGTGCAGGTATTTATGCAGACGGAAGCGACTTTTTTATTGGCGGTGAATATCTGGCATATATCGGTTCAAATGTTTACTTAAATCCGAATATTGAATTTGTATTGGTCGATCACGGAAGTATGTTTACTCTCAATATGGATGCTCATTACGATATCCCAACCAGAACTAATCTTTATATCTGGGCCGGCGGCGGCTTAGGAATTATCTATTTTAATCCTGAAGGTCACGGAGACAGCCATACAGATGCAGGTTTAAATATTTTGTTCGGATTAGGTTTTCAAACATCGGGCAGACTAATCCCTTATATCCAGGCTAAAGGAATTATTTCAGATAACAGCAACTTTGTCTTAGCATTCGGTTTAAGATTTTAGCTTTAAATAATTCAATAATTTATCTGCGTTTTATCAAAAGATTATGGGAAAAGATTACGATCCGCGGATGCATACCGCCGAACACATCCTTAACCAGACAATGGTAAGGATGTTTAACCGCGGAAGATCATTCAGCGCACATATTGAAAAGAAAAAATCGAAATGCGATTACCTCTTCGACCGGAACCTCAGTGATATAGAATTAATGGAAATTGAGGATAAAATAAATGCAGTCATAAAAAAAAATCTTCCGGTTAATGAGGAATTTCTGCCCCGTTCCGAGGCTGAAAAGTTTTATAAGCTTGAAAAGCTGCCGGATGAAGCAGGAGATAATATCCGGATCATTAAAGTAGGGGATTATGATGCATGTCCGTGCATCGGAAAACATGTTCAATCAACAAGTGAGATCGGGAAGTTTAAAATAATTTCTTCCGAATATGATGAAGGTGTCTTAAGAATAAGATTTAAATTAAATGATTAATCCGGATCCGTTTTTTTTATTCGGAATAAAATTTTATCACTTTGATTATTGCATCTTCGCAGACTTTGCAGAAGTTCTTCTCGGCTTTTGTAAACATTATGCAGTCAATCATCGGCCTGTATAAACCGAATTGGGAATATCCTGCACCTTCAAACGCTCCAACCTTATCTGAATTTTCATCATTCTTTAAAAACCGGTTAACCATTTCAGAATGCTCTCTGTCTTTGGAATTGTATTCTTCTTCCGCTGCAGTAATTTCTTCTTTTGATTTATTCTCTCTTTTCAGTTCCGCTATTCTTTTATTTAGTTCCCTTCTTTCCGCCTGCCATTTATAATCAAGACTGTCGAATTCTTTTTTATTCCAGGGGGTAGGAACCTGTGATCCTGAAGTTAATTTATCTTTCCACTTTATGTTATCTGAATCAAGAAGAGCTGTTATATTCGGTTCCACGGGTTCAACTGTTTTTTTAAAGAAATCATTATAAGCTACGTCGGAAGTATAGTATTCATCTGCGAGTCCCGCAAACGAATGTCCGAATTCATGCAGAAACAAATATTCGCTCCATTGATTATCTGCCGTAAAAGTGCAGACCCAGTTGTATATCCCTCCTCCTCCGTATCTTTTATGGTTAACCATTATATAAATCGCATCGTATGGAACATGAGCCGCTAGATCTCTTAAAGTTTTATTATCCTCAGTTAAAAGATATCTTTCTGAACCGAGAGAATTAAATGTTGCGTTTAGAACAGTATTTTTAAAAATACCTGCTTCTGGTTCATCAACTCCGCTTTCTTCGGATGCTTTAAATATTCCATATACATTAAATCTGTCCTTATAAGACTTATAAGGTTCCTGGTTAAAAAAAACTTTCGTAAATCTATCCAGGTCGGATTGGAATTTACCCTCTTCCTCTTTTGTATATCCTTCACCGATGACAGCAACATCAACTTTAAATTCAGGATCTCCATTCTTCAGACTCTGATATACTTCTACCGCAGAATCTTTTATTTTATCTTTTATTATCGCAAATGATTCGGGATCTATTTCTGTTTTAAAAATTTCTTGTAAAAGATTTTTATCGTCTCTTTTTTCAATTGAGAACAAAATCGTGCTTTTTGGATAAGGTATTATTGCAGATTCGTGATAAGCACGTTTTATCCCTTTTTCGCCGTCGTTGCTTGCCTGATATTCTCCGAAATACGTGTCAAATCCTTTTGAAAAAATCAACAAGCCGGATAAATGATCATAAATTTTAACATAATATTTCCCGTTATTAAAATTGTCAATGAGATTTTTTCTATTGCCGGAATAAACATCATACCGATAAATTTTGTCTATTGTAATCAGCTCCGATTTTGAATCTCCAATATGGAAATAATCTATCCGCATTGTTTTGTCTGAGAAATATTTATCGAAAAGATTCTGACCTTCGGCGGTATTACTTTGAGGAAATATCATGGTTATAAATGCAAAAATTAATATGAACAGCATTTTATCTTCCAATTATGTAAAATGAAATTAAGCAGATCAAAATAAATAAACCGGCCGAAGTAATTCAAGGATATCCTAAGAAAGATGCTCAATTACTTTCTTCA
>DAISZW010000033.1:0-5119 GCA_036824595.1 Ignavibacteriaceae bacterium | reverse complement strand
GGTTTTACTGAAATAGTAGCTCATTTAATTTTCCTTCTATAATTTTTGAAAGGTTAGATGATTTCATTTAAAGAAAGATTCAAATAAGGAAAATTTAACCGGCAGTACCGAATTTTTTTGTTTTAATAAATAAAAATATACGTTAATTTTGGTAATCATTTTTGGGGAAATCCTCCGAATGAATAATTAATTATGTACAACACAATGACACCTGTTATGAAAAAATCCTTTGTATTTTTTACGCTTATAATTTTAGCTTCACAAATTTACTCACAGGAAAACAGATATAATAAAGGACTTCTCTGGGAGATTTCCGGTAACGGGCTGCAGAAGCCTTCCTACCTTTTCGGTACCATCCATGCAAGCCAGGAAAAATTTTTTGAATTAAATGATTCAGTATTCCTGGCAATTGAATCAGCCGAATCGTTTGCAGGCGAGCTGAATATGGATTCGCTCCAGCATTTTGCAGTAAGAAGTTATCAAAGGAGATCACCGGAAAATCAAAAAGAAATTTCGGAAATACTCACTAAAGAGGAATTTGACTTATTAAAAGAAAAGATTAAGAAAAGATTAGGCATTGACATAGATGCATTGCCGACAAAGGATCCGGCTCTAATTGCACTTATGCTTCAAAGGGAAGAATTTAAAGGAAATATGCCCTGCTTTCTGGATGAATACCTGTACAAAATTGCCAAATCAAGAGGAAAAATTGTTTATGGGATTGAAAGCTTTGACGACCAGATGAACCTGATTGAATCGCTTAATGCCGAGCAGAGGAAAGAATTCCTTCTTGAGGCCATTAAAGCTGATGATGAAGCGCTCTCTAAAGCCGCTGAAAAATTATTCCTGGCTTATTTGAATGAAGATTTGAATAAAATATCAAATCTCGTTTCTTCGGTATTTGCGGAAGAAAGTGAACTGCAGCAGAAATTTATATTTGAAAGAAATGTTAAAATGGCTGAGAAGATTGTGAAATATGCTGAGGATAAATCTGTTTTTGCCGCAGTAGGTACAGCTCATCTTCCGGGAGAAAAAGGGATAATCAATTTGCTGCATAAGAAAGGGTATTCTTTAAGGCCGGTGCAGAATAAACGGACCGATTTATCGGGCAAATATAAAAAAGAGATGCTGGAAACGGAATGGGTTCTATTCACTCCGGAAAGCGGAGGCTTTTCTGTTGAGATGCCCGGGAAAGCGCTTTCTTTACCGATTGGCAATCAGATACCGGGAGTTAAAATAGAATCCGGATTTTATGCCGAATTCGGATCAAAAACTAACTTTATTGCTGCTAAATATACCTATCCGATAGCTATTGATGATGATCTCAAAGATTCTGTTTATCATTCATTAATTAATAATTTAAAAAATGCCCGCTACGAAGTTTTGGATGAAATTAGAGATATTGAACAGGAAGGGATATCAGGAAAAGAATTTAAAGCGGAAGTTAACAGCTATTTATCAGTTTCCAGAGTTTTTATCCGCGGAAACAGTCTTTATATGCTTCAGGTTATTCATACAAAAAGTGAAGAAGATTCAAAAAGTTTAAAAAAGTTTTTCAATTCTTTAAAAATACTGGATGAAAAAGTCTCCGTAATTTTATCGGATTACTATGAGAATGAAAGAGGAGCTTTTAAGGTTAAGTTTAATAATGAACCTTTCCATCAAATAGTTAACGATAGTACAACTCATATTTTCTCTGCCCCTGATAAAGCAGGCCAAAGCATGAACGTTGTTATTTACGCTGAAAATTATAAACCTCTTTTTTATTCCGATGACAGTGTTACAATACGGTCATCAGTCGACGAAATTCTTTCAGGAAATGATGGTAAAATTGAATACTACAGGAAAGCAGATTCGGAATTCCCGTTTTATGAATACAAAATTTTATCTGATCAGGATATCTATACAGGGAAGACATTGCTCCGGGGCGGCAGAATCTATATGATTGCAAATTACTGCCGTAAAGAAAAATATAATTCTGCAGAAGTCGAGTCTTTCCTAAACTCATTCGAGCTTACTGATTATAAACCTGTAAAATGGAACGAATATACTAATCCGGAAAATTCATTTACGGTTAACATCCCGGGAACACCCGTTCCGGAATCCGATACTCTTCCGTATTCAATTAAGCACAGAACAATTTACTCATCAATGGACAGCAGCAGCGGGACAGCCTACAGCATTACAAAATATATTCTCTCCGAATATTATTGGCCTGAAAACGATTCTTCTTTGGTTTCCGTTTTTATCCCTGTATATTCTGAAAAATCCGCTGTCCTTCAAAAGGATACACTAATTGAAAAATTAAAAATTAAGGAGTTTATCCTTAAAGCAGACCGGACTCATTACTATTTCAGATATAAATTATTTATTACCGGTTCAACAGCTTATTTACTTGAAGTTTCCGCATCGGAAAATTTCATCCGCTCCGACAGGGTTGAACCGTTTTTTAATTCTTTCAGGATTCAAAAAACAGACTCGTCTGATTTGTATAAAGATAAAACAGACCTGTTTTTTAGTGATCTAGGTTCGGAAGATTCTTTAAGAGTAAAGAATGCAGCCCTATATTGCGATGAATTCAATTTTAAAGAAGAGCATCTTGAAAGAATATATAATCTTCTTAATAAAAAATATCCCGACGATAATGATGAAAAAGGAGTCCGAAACTCTTTACTGGAAGCATTGGGATCTATTAAGAGCGATTCCAAAATTAATTTTATTAAAAGTCTGTACCCCGGGCTTTCTGAAACTTCTTTGCAGTTGAGCGCCCTGGAAGTTTTAACTAACATGAATACTCCGGAAGCTGCTGAGGTATTTTTAAATTTAATCCTTGATAAAACTCCGCATGAAAAACAAAAAGATTATTATTTTCTTTTTTCACCTTTCTACGATTCATTAAAAAATCTAACCGGCTTATTTCCCCGCGTATTGAAGCTGTTGGAATATGAAGAATATAAAAATTCAATTTACAGTCTGCTTAAATATGGAATCGACAGTTCGGTAGTTGAGCCTGCTCAGTATTCCGGCTATGAGAAATTGATCATAGCGGATTGTAAAAAATTAATTGCAGAACGGGATTCTCTTATTAATGATGAAGAATATTTCGGCGAATGGAAATTAATTGATGTAATCGGCACATTCCCTGCTTTTGAAAATAATCCCGAAGCTGTTGAAATCCTAAAAAAGCTGGTTGAAGACAGCAGCTTTGAAATTTCTTCCGTGTCGGCTGTTGCATTGCTGAAACTAAACCGGAAAGTATCTCCGGAGATCATTAAAAAAATAACCGCCTCGCCTGAAACAAGAAATTCATTTTACGAAGAATTGAATAAACTTTCTAAAACAGAGCTTTTTCCATCGGAGTACCTGACGCAGGAAGCTTTTGCGGAAGGGGATTTTTTAAGAATGATTTACAATGATTACGATGGACCTGCAGCCGCCGAACTTCTGGAAACCCGTACAAATGATGAAGGAATATTTTATCTTTACAAATTCAAAACCGAAGAATTTGATTATTGGTATGCAGGAATCAGCGGACCTCAGCCGGTAAACGGTTTTGTATCAAAAGGCAGAAAAACAAAAACTAATTACTACCAGTTTGACGAAATGACTATTGAAGAGCACTGGGAAAATTTATTAAAAGAGGAAGACGGAAAAGAATATGAATAACAAACGTCCGTCCTGGGATGAATATTTTTTAAAGCTGGCAATGCTGGCATCGGAACGCTCAACATGTCCGCGGATGCATTGCGGCTGCGTACTTGTGAAGGATAGATTTGTGCTGGCAACCGGGTATAACGGATCGCTGCCGGGCCAGCCTCATTGCGAGGATGAAGGATGCCTTGTAGTTGACAATCATTGCGTAAGGACCAACCATGCCGAGATTAATGCAATTACCCAGGCAGCCAATCACGGGGTAAATGTGAGAGGAGCTACTGCATATATAACCAACATGTCGTGCACAACCTGTGCAAAAGCATTGATTGCAGCCGGCATTATTAGGGTGGTTGTGTTCTCCGATTTTCACGATACGCTGGCTACTCAATTTTATACCGACTGCGGAGTTGAAATAGTTAAGAAGCCGATGCCCGATAGAATGATAAATTATGATATAGAAAATTATTCTTCCGCCAAAAAAACTGTAAAATCAAAGTAGTTTAAATTCAAAACTTATTTCCTTTCATGCAGGTTAACTGCGGCCCGACTGTTTTTCATAAATTCAATTTTCGAAAATATCAGGTGCAATTTTGTTCTTAAATGTGATCGGTTAAAAGTTTAAGTGAAGAAAAAAATAATTAAATACTGGAAGCCTCTCGCTGCTGTAATTTTTTGGGGGACATCATTTATTGCCACTAAGGCTGCACTTGATGAATTAATTCCCACGGAAATTATTATCATCAGGTTAATTCTGGGTTCTTTGTTCCTGCTGGTTATTGCTTTGGCAACAAAGAGAAATTTCTTTATCGGTTTAAAAGGATATCTGGGAATTTTTATTCTTGCATCTGTGGCTGTGTTTCATTTGTGGATCCAGGTTACAGGACTTCAATATACAACCGCTTCGAACACCGGATGGATAATCGGTACCGCTCCTGTTTTTATGGCCTTTATAGGATTTTTATTTTTTAAAGAAAATTTTACATCCATTAAAATCACCGGGATAATCATTGCATTTGCCGGACTTATTCTTTTAATCAGCAAAGGAGATTTATCGAATATAGATTTAATCTCAAACAAAGGAGATTTTCTTATTCTTGCCAGTGCTTTTACATGGAGCATATATTCGGCTGTTAATAAAAAAATTGCTCTTGATTATCCTCCTTTAATTGTTACACTCTTTTTGTTTATCATGATGGAATTGATTCTTATGCCGTTTATAATGAACGGGGAAATAATTTTTTCGGTTTTATCATTATCTGTAATAGGATGGATTTCAGTTATCTTTTTAGGAATATTCTGCTCGGGTATGGCTTATGTTCTCTGGGCTCAATCATTGATAGAAATGGAATCGGTGAAAGTCGGCGCATTTCTTTATTTCGAACCTTTCGTAACCGTATTTGCAGCCTGGCTTTTACTTAATGAGAAAATTACATTTTTAATAATTTTAAGCGGACTGATCATCACA
>DAISZW010000162.1:0-7784 GCA_036824595.1 Ignavibacteriaceae bacterium | reverse complement strand
ACCGGTGCATGCGGTATATGTCCTTTATCCCAAATTACTCTGCGTGCAGGCGTCGAAAGATCTTTAATGCGCGAAATCCCGGGAATCAGAAGGGTTGAAGCTGTTTATGATTTATAAGCAAAATTTAGTTTAAATTATTTATCATGAACGAAATTATTTTAAAGAAGATTATTAAACTGGTACTCTGGAGTGCCGGAATTATTATCTTCTTTTTTCTGCTTTACCTGCTTTCGGATTTAGTAACCATAACAGCAATTTCATTCCTTTTATTTTTTATTTTCGAACCTCTTGTGAAAAGGCTTGAAAAAGAGGGATTAAACAGGCTGCCGGCTACTCTAATTATCTTTGTAGTAGTAGGCTTTTTAGGTTATTTGTTCCTTTCATTTATAATTCCGCAGTTAACTTATCAGATGAACCAGCTGCTTGCGGCTTTGAAGGAATACTCAACTCACGAAAATATGCTGGAGATTGAGAATGAGATTTACAGGTATTTCCCAGTATTTTCTCCCGGAGAGCTTTCTAGAACAGTTGAAGGAATAATTGATTCCCAAAAATTTAAATCTATTGAATCGATTCCGGAAATCTTGTCCGGTATTGTTTCAGCAATCACAATTTTAGTCATAGTTCCATTCATAACATTCTTTTTAATAAAAGACAGCAGAAAAATTTTCAGAAATTTCCTGCAGATAATGCCGAACAGGTATTTTGAAATGTCTTACTGGATAATTAAAAGAATAA
Source organism: Ignavibacteriaceae bacterium (assembly GCA_036824595.1). Taxonomy (GTDB): domain Bacteria; phylum Bacteroidota; class Ignavibacteria; order Ignavibacteriales; family Ignavibacteriaceae; genus DATKLQ01. The sequence continues at coordinate 7,046 of DAISZW010000162.1, read as the reverse complement.
GGTTTCAGCTTGGAAGATTTGTAAGATCATGGATTTTTGATGCTACATTTGTAGGCGTGAGCTGCGGCCTCGGCTTTTATTTAATCGGTATAGATAACGCACTGCCACTCGGAGTGATTGCAGGGATCGGTCATCTAGTCCCCTATTTTGGACCGATAATAGGCGGTATACCGGCAGCATTGCTGTCTATTTCTCAATACGGGGATCTTTCCAAAATACCCCTAATAGCTCTACTTCTAACAATAATTTATTTACTGGATAACGGATTTGTCCAACCGGTAGTATTCTCAAAGGGAGTAAACATGCATCCTATTGCTATTATTCTCTTAATTATAGCCGGTAGTGAATTATTCGGTATAATTGGTATGCTTCTGGCAATTCCTATTGCAACAGTATTAAAAACCGCTGCAAAAGAGATTTATTTTGCTTTTAAAAACTACAAGATTGCCAGGATATGATATTGCCAGGATATGATAAGGACAGATAAGAAAAAAAATAAGGTTAGGATGTTTATAATTCCTTCATTAATCTTTCAATAACACTAACCGATGTAATCCCGTCCGCTTCCGCATTAAAATTAGTAATAATCCGATGACGCAGCACCGGAAGGACAGAGGATCTGACATCCTCAATTCCCGGTGTAAATCTATTCTCCATTACTGCACGGGCTTTAGCAGCTAAAATTAAATATTGAGATGCACGCGGACCTGCACCCCAGCTTATCCATTCTTTAATAAATTGCGGTGAAGAACCGTTCATCGGCCTGGTCATATTTGTGAGTCGAACCGCAAAATCTATTACATTCTCTGCAACAGGTACATTCCTTATTAAATCCTGGAACATAATAATTTCATCGGCAGAAACTAATTTTGAAAGCTTGGGCTGATACTGGCTTGTCGTAGTCTGGACAATTTTTACCTCTTCGCTGAATGAAGGATAGTCCAGCCACAAATTAAACATAAATCTATCCAGTTGTGCCTCGGGAAGCGGATAAGTTCCTTCCTGTTCAATAGGGTTTTGAGTCGCCAGAACAAAAAACGGTTCCTGCAATGAGTATGTAATTCCTGCAGCCGTAACTTTATGCTCCTGCATTGCTTCCAGAAGCGCTGCCTGAGTTTTCGGAGGTGTACGGTTAATTTCATCGGCAAGCACAACATTGGCAAAAATAGGGCCCGATATAAACTTAAAATCTCTTCTTTTCGTAGCCTGGTTTTCTTCTATAATTTCAGTGCCGGTTATATCGCTCGGCATTAAATCAGGAGTAAACTGAATGCGGCTGAATTTCAGGTCCATAACTTCTGCAAGGGTTTTAATGAGGAGTGTTTTTGCCAGGCCCGGGACACCAACAAGAAGGCAATGTCCTCTGGAGAATAATGAAATTAAAAGCTGATCAATAATTTGGTCCTGCCCGATGATGACTTTACCGATTTCAGTTTTAATTTTTTTTACGGTACTATTTAATTTTTCAACAAGCTGAACATCATTGTTTATTGCTGTTTCATTATTCAAAATAATTCCTTTTTTTAGATATTAATTTATGATGTTCTCCGGATCGGCATATAAATGCCCGGCTTAAATTCTTACTTCCCAGAAAATATTGTCTTTCAGTTCGGCAATCCATTTTTCATAAAGCTTCTGTTTTTTATATTCATCCGCCAGGCGTTTTAATTCATCATAATCCATTTTAAGATCGGCTTTGTGCTGCGCTATTCTTTCCCGAAGATACACAATATGATAGCCGTAATTATCGGCGGAATATTCAAATCTCCTGGGAAAACTGATTTCATTTTCTTTAAGCTGTGCAACGGCATCTAGAAAAGCTTTATCAAGCTGATTAATATAAAATGTTCCGAGCTCGCCCCCGAATTTCTTAGTATCTTCATCTTCGCTGTATTTCTTTGCATAATTGCCGAATTGTCCCTTACCTTGTATAATACTGTCCCTGATATCTGATAGAAACTGAATAGTATTTAAATCCGCTTCTTCATCATTTTTTATTTTAATCAATATATGCCTTGTATGAATAGATTCTCCTCTCTTTTCAAGAAGCTGAACGATATGAAAACCCACGGGCGATTCAATAACGTTGGAAATTTCATTTTCATTCAGTGCAAATGCCACGGACTCAAATTCAGGGTAAAAAACTCCCCTTTTTACAAATCCAAGGTCGCCGCCCTGTGAAGCGCTTCCGGGATCTTCCGAATATTGTTTAGCCAAGGCAGCAAAATCGGCCCCGTTTTTAATCGAATCTAGTAGGGATTCTGCAAATTTTTTGAACTTCAGCTTAATCGTTTCGGATTTCCGCGGATTCCTAAATATATGAGCAATCTGCACCTTTTCAGGTATTACCCCAAGGCTGTCTTGAAATAAATTAAAAAAATCTTCCACTTCGCGCCGTGAAGTTTCAACATCCGAAAAATTCTTCTCCTGAAGCTTCTGAACCATTATATTCTTTCTTACTCCGTCCTGAAGCTCCCGGCGGATTTTCTCCACGCTCATACCGTATACTTCTTCAACTTTAGCTAAAGACCCGTGCTGCTGTTTAAAAACTTCAAGCTGATAATCAATTCTGCTTTTTACCTCATCGTCTGTAACCGTTATGGAATCTAAATTAGCCTGCGTATAAACCAGCTTTTCTTCAATCAGTGCATTCAGAACCTGATTTTTTAATCCGGGTGTTGTTGCATCAACTCTTCTTTGTGCAGCAAAAATATTAACCTGGAATTCGAGCTCGCTCTGAGTTATTATTTCATCTCCGACCACAGCAGCGATTTTATCAATTACTTCCTGTCCGTAAACAGAAATTCCGGTCAGTAAACAGCTCAAGAAAATTAAAAATCTCATCCAGCTAATTCCTTATTTTAATTTCATTATTTGTATAAAGTTCCTTTATAAATTGATCCAAGGCTTCTTTTCTTTTTTTAACTAAATATCTTTTTTCAACCTCTTCTTTTATAATATCGAAAGGAGGTATAGTTCCCTCGGTATAATTTCCAAGAAGCTGCACCAGATAAAAGCTGGAATCGTTTTTACTGATAATTACACTTAACTCGCTCGGATTCAATTCATTTAAGATACGGGATATTTCGGAAGGATTTATTTGGTATTCGTATAAAAACTTCCGGGTTTTTGCGTATAACATCAGAGAATCGTTTTCAATTTCGGATAAAGCATCCTCCCAGTTTCTTTCAATAACGGAGTTTCTGAATTTAATCGCTTCTTCCTCGTTAATGAATTCCGCTTCATTAACCAGGTATCCGTTATTCAAAAGTCCGAATTCATCTTCATTCTTACTGTAATATTCCTCAATATCTCCTTCATCGAAATTTATCCGGGTATTGTCTAAAAAACGGGAGATCATCAGAGATGCTGCAAGCTCTTTTTTAGAATCGTTCATAATCCTTGCATATTTCTCTTGATCAAGGATTCCCTGCTTTATCGCTTCCTGATAAAGCAGCTCTCTGTTTATCCAGCTTCTAACAATTTCATTTTGGTAGAATCTGTCGGTAGTCATTGTATCCGTCATTTCAGCAAGTTCTTCAGGAGTCAAATAAGAATCATTAACCTTAGCCACATATTCCGTTTTAGATTCATCCTTACCGCACCCGGAGAGAACGGCTGCGGCCGCAAAAAATGAAATTGCTTTAATTAGCCGCTGTGAAAGCTTTGTCCACTTCCTCGTAATAAATAACCGGCTCATACCGTTTCTTTAAACGTTCCACATAAGCTTGTTCAAGTTTTTTTACTTCTAGATCCTGATATGAATTCGACACTTCGGCTCTTGCTTCTTCAAAAGTCTTTTGCCTGGAAGGTTCTTTAGAATTCAGCCTGATAATTGACCATCCCGGCTGCCCCTCAGTCTTAACAGGAGCCGATACTTCTCCTTTTTCCTTCAATTTATAAGCTTCTTCGGCAAGCTTATTATCTTTTACAGCTTGAAAACCATGATCTCCCTTTTTCTTCCTGTAATCGGATCTTTCGGTTGCCTGCTCTGCCAGTGAATCGAAATCCGCGCCTTTCATTAATAAATCGTGATAATGATTAATTAATGAATCGTTTCTCGAATAAATTTCACTGAAACTTACACGGTCCGGCCAGACATATTTTTCTTTTGTTTCCTGATAATACTGATAAAGCTTGGCGCTGTCTATATTAATTTTATTCCAGACTTCATCTTCCTGGAGCTTAAAAATATAAATGCCGTTTTTATAATCGTTCATTAATGAGGTGAACTGAGGATCCTTGCTTTGAGCGCTTAATGCCTCCTCCTCCAGAACTACCGTTCCTTTTACCTTATCGACTGCTCTCTTCAGCAGGTCTTCAGTAATAAGTTTGTTTACAAACTCATTGCCGCTTTCAATTGCTCTGGTGAATAGTTCACCGCCGGTAATATTTTTCCCCGCATAACTGAAAACAGCATCATCTTTAAATTCATTCAATTTCGGATGTTCATTAGTGAATTTTACGGAGTCGCTAAGCTGGAGAATTTTATCAAATGTCTGCTGATTCAACGCATAATTATATTTCCCGGACAAACTATCGACTAATGCATTATGCTTGACCTGATAATATCTTTCTTTGAACAAATTTTTCAAATTTTCTTTATCATCTTCAAATAAAGGATGTTTTTTCTTATCAGTTACTTTAATTATGTGGTAACCGAAGTTTGTTCTGACTACATCCGAAACCTGCCCAGAATCTAACTTAAAAGCTGCTTCATCAAATTCTTTAACCATTCTTCGCCGTTCAAAGAAATCCAAATCTCCCCCCTTCTGCTTACTCCCTGGATCTTCGGAATACATTTGAGCAAGGTTTTCGAAACTTTCTCCATTCTTAATTTTCTGCACTATGGAATCAATCTTTGCTCTTGCCTGAACGGTATCAAATTGGCTGCTGTCATTCCGGAAATCTACTAAAATGTGGCTAGCCCTGATCATCGGAACACGTTCTTTTTTTTCGGTTACTTTTAATATATGCAGACCGAACCTAGTTTTTACAACTTCAGGATAGACATAGCCTACCGGTGTTTTGTATGCCGCTGTTTCAAATTCTTCAGGCACCTGTCCTGCAGTAATGTAATAAATATCCCCATTGTATGGTTTAGAGTAGGTATCGGCAGAATATCTCTCAACCATTTCATCAAAACTGCTTCCACGTTTAATACTATCTAACACACCATTTGCGAGAATTTTTATTGAATCTTCATTCTGCGATGTATACCTGAACATTATATGACTGACCCTCAGTTCATATTTCCGCTTATTATACAGCTCCTCAACCCCAGGATCAACAATTTTCTTTTCAATAAAATAAGTAACGCCGATCCTCCTTTTATAATCCTGCAGTTCGGCCTGCAGCTCAGGGTGCTTATTATATCCTTTAACGACTGCATCCCTCAGCTTCATTCTGAAATTAACATAAAGATCGAGGAAATTTTTTAGTTTTGATATGCTGTCTTCCTTCGCTTTTTCCCAGCCTCCGGCATTTTTTGCATAAGCATCTTCAAATTCTTTCATCTTAATCTCATCATTGCCAAATTCGGCAAGAACGATTTCAGAGTTCTTGGGTGAACATGAAAAGAATAAAAAACCGGTTAGAAATAACACAAGAAATTTTAATTGTTTAAAGTGCATGTAAGAGATCTCCATTTTTTTATTTTTCAATTTTAGCTGACAATTTTATCTATTGAGTGCCTGAAAATCAAGGTAATTTAAGCTTTATATGGAACGAAAACATATAGTCTTTGTTTCTTTCGATTCAATTTTCAGGTAAGAAAGGCTGCTCGAATTAGGCATTCATTTCACTCTAGTACCATTCTTTACCGATTCATCTACGGTAAGTATATCCAGACTGCCGTCATTCTTCTGAACTGCTAAAATCATTCCCCGGGATTCCAATCCCATAATTTTTGCAGGTTTTAAATTAGCTACAATAACGACTTTCCTACCTAAAATCTGCTCGGGTGAATAGCTTTTTGCTATTCCTGCAATAACCTGTCTTTCTCCCGTATCGAGCATGATCTTAAGCTTCAGCAGCTTATCGCTTTTTTCTATTTTCTCCGCCGATATAACTTCGGCCGTTTTTAATTCTACTTTATTAAAATCTTCAATTGAAATTAATTTATCGGTACTGCTTTCGACAGATTTTCCCTCCGTCCCTTCAATATTCAGATTTTCCATTTGCTTATTGATTGCCTCATCTTCTATTTTTTGAAAAAGAATTTCCGGGCTGTTCAGCTTATGACCTTCCATAAGATTACTTTTACCGCAGTCATCCCATAATGTTTTTTCTGTATTGAGCATTTTAAAGATTTTTTCGGAAGAGAATGGAAGAATCGGGGCAAATAATTCTCCCAGCGTGAAAATTGCATTAACACAAATGTTTAATGTAGTTCCGCATTTATCTTTATCTTTTTTAACGGTGCTCCACGGCTCGGAATCATTAAAATATTTGTTGCATGCCCTTGCTAAATTTACAATTTCCAGGACACCGTCTTTAATCTTATAGTACTCCAGATATTTCGAAACTTTTTGGGGATAACTTTCAAGCAGTTCAATCATTGCCGAATCTATATTAGTCAAGCTTCGCCTCGGAGGAACTTTACCTTCAAAATGCTTATGGATGAAAGTTAAGGTTCTGTTAATAAAATTTCCTACAATGTCTGCAAGTTCGTTGTTATTTCTAGCCTGGAATTCCTTCCAGTAAAAATCGGTGTCCCTCGTTTCGGGAAGGTTTGCTGCCAGCGCATATCTCAACGGATCAGGAGGAAAAAGATCTAGAAAGTCGGCCACATCTATCCCCCAATTCCTGCTTTTGGAGAATTTTTTCCCTTCAAAGTTCAGGAATTCATTAGCCGGCACATTCTGCGGAAGAATAAATTTATCTTTTGAGCCGTCGTTCCAGGCCATCAGCATAGCCGGAAAAATTATGCAGTGAAAAACAATATTGTCTTTCCCGATGAATGCGATATATTTTGTTTCCGGCTGCTGCCAGTATTCTTTCCAAAGATCAGGCTCAGCCTTTTTTAAAGAAAGATCTTTTGCGGC
>DAISZW010000161.1:5708-7792 GCA_036824595.1 Ignavibacteriaceae bacterium | reverse complement strand
AGAATATCCTTTTGATTTTGAACTAAAACAAAATTATCCAAATCCTTTTAATCCTGCCACTACTATAGAATTTTTCTTACCCCAATCAGCAGAAGTGAATATCAGTATATTTGATATACTTGGGAGACAAGTAGTTATATTTTTTGATGGTTGGATGAATGCAGGCATTTATAGGTATAAATGGAATGCTAATGATTTATCAAGCGGAGTATATATTGCAAAGTTAAAAGCAAATGAAAATATAAAGACAATTAAAATGCTGCTGATAAAATGAATATAAAATAAGGGCAGCCGTAGTGATGATACGGCTGCCGCAGCTTTTTTCTGAAAGAAGGGCAAAATAATTAACGCATTTGCCCAGCCTTTCCATTTTTGCCAATACTAAAATGGGCAAATGCAGCCTTTAATTCAATTTCATAATTGGAGGTTGCCATGAAAATGTGCTTAAAACCAATCTTCAAACCCATCCGATATTTTATTTTACTTTTTTATATACTGCTTCTCACTCCTAATAATTTCACTCAGGTAGAAAGTTATTATAATTGCGTACCCATGGAAAAGGCTAGTATTCTATCACCTCGAGCAATACAGCCAGGCGGTTTGCTCACTTCAGATAAATAATTTTCTACTGTCATTTTATTATAAACTTCTATTATTAGTTGAAAAATTATTTTTTCCTTGTTTTCTAAAAGCTACACCCTTAAAATCTTTTATAGACACAAAAAAACTTAATATTTATACTTTCATTGATTCAATTTGAAAAAACTTAATTCTAATCTCAAATTAATGCGCCAATCTGCTGATAAATGCTTCTAAACTTAAAATATCCGCATCATTTTTACGGCACGTATTTTATTGAAATATAAACAGTGCTTTTTTTAGGGCTTAAAGGTAAACAGAAGGTTACAGAAGGTTATGGTTATTTTTTCATTAACAATAGTAATTATTTTGTCATCGGTTCTTCTGACTTCTTTTATTACTGCAATCTTCATGATGACAAAAGAAAATAAAGAAACGAAAAATATTTAAGTTTTCGGAAGGCTATGCTTTAAGAGTAAAAGTCTCCCCGATCTTATTTATTCCGACATTTATATCGTAATTGGGAGCCGAAGCAAGAAGCCAGCTTAAAGGTTCGTCTATAGGTTCTACTCCCTGCCTGAATGTGTTGCAATGAATAGGAAGAAAATTTTTCGCTTTCAATTGTTCCGAGGACATAATCAAAGCCTCCTCAGGATTACAATGATTAAATCTCCACGGATTGTATGCGCCAATAGGCATAATAGCAATATCTACTTCTTCATCTTTTACTGTTAAAAACTTTTCCGAAAAAGCAGTATCTCCTCCGAATAAAATTTTCCTTCCTTGTTTTTCTATCAGGTAAGCATTATAGCTTCGTCCCTCCTTAAAATACCCTTTGGAGCGGTCTTTTTCCCAGGGAAATCTCCATCCGAAATGTTTCACTTCAAGCGCTTTAAAATTTATTCCATGAAGAGTATATTCCTGGCCCCAATCAATCTCTTCAAGCGATTTCCATTCAAGATCATGAATTACATCTTTAGTATTATATGCCGTAATGCAGTCAATTTCGTTAGGAAATTTATTGGTCAGACTGAGAAGAGTTTTATAATCCATATGATCCATATGGGCATGAGAAAGGAGAACAATATCCGGCTTCGGTATTTGGTCGAATTCGAGAGCCGGGGCGGAATACCTGTTGGGACCGAATGTCATGCCTAAAAAGTAAACTCCGATTGTGTCATATAAAACAGGATCGGTAAGAATCCATGTGCCGAAGAAATTTATTAATACAGTTGAATGCCCGATCCAGGCAGCAGTGATCTGGGTGTCCAGCCACGTTTCTGGAGCAGGAACCGGACTTCGGCTCCTTTTACCGGCAGATTTGGCAAATGTTTTTTCTTTAAAGAACAATGAAGGCAGAAGAAAAACACCTGCAGAGGCCTTTAAACTTTTCTTTAAAAAATTTCTTCGTTTCATATAACAAAAATATAATTGCTTAATTATTCAAATACGTTTATGAAGTGCAAATATAAAATTAGATTGTCTCTTTTGAAATGAATGAAATT
>DAISZW010000161.1:2779-5608 GCA_036824595.1 Ignavibacteriaceae bacterium | reverse complement strand
ATTTATAAATCCCCATTTATTTTCGAGCTTAAAAGAAGCGAAGCCTTCATAAAATCTTCCAAGGTAATCAAACTTAATTGGAGTGATCTGCTTGCCGTTTTTATCCAGCAGACCCCATTTATCGTTAAGTCTTACTGCAAAAAGATTTTCCATTGATGCTTTAATCTCGTGGTACTGAACAGGGATTATTTCTTTCCCTTCCTGGTTAATTATACCCCACTTCCCTTCAAAAAAAACTTTAATGTCATTCTTTTTTATGCCGAAGTTCACCTTGAAGCAGCCGAAATCGAAATTCTCTATGTCGTCGTATTTGTTAGGAGTAATCTCGTTCCCGTTTTCATTTATGATTCCCCATTTCCCGTTGAGCTCCACGCGGACAAAACCGTTTACAAAATCTCCCACGCTGTCGTATTTTACTGGGATTATAATGGTTTTGTTCTTATCGCAGAAGCCCCATTTGTCTCCTTTGCGGTATGGAATAAGCGGGGGCAGTTTCTTCCCTATCATAAAACATCTTCTCCTTCCCTAATTACTTCGTTTCAAGCCAGTTGGAAGTTAAAAAAATCTTAAACCTTATCCGCGATTATAAGGGTAAATTAAAATTTATTCAATTCAGAATTAAAGTTTAATTATTTTTGACATTATTTCAGCTGAAAAGTCAGCTTAATAAATTTTAATTTTAAAAAGCTCAGGAATAAAAACCATCCGGAAACTATTTTTAAAATTTTATATGGCTGAATAAGAATCTTGAAAGAATAGTAGGAAGCTTGTTTTAATAACTATAAGTGCGGACAAACCAGCCAGATCTTAGTTAGTTATGAGATAACTTTCAGTATTAAAGATTGGTACTAAACGACTCATATCACTCTGATTTTTTCGGACCGATTTTAAACAAGTTGAATTCCGGATTTGACGTTAATCTCTCGCCGGGAAAATCAGGATTTTTACTTATAACATAATCAGCTGCTTCCTTTGCTACATATGACCGTCCCACAAGAAGAAAATCAATTGCATATTTTTCTACGGTTCGTTTGCGATCCCCCTCGAAATAAACCTTGCTGTCCACAGGCAGCTGATAACAAATACTTTGAAATTGAGATATTAACCGATTCATATTAACATTTGGAGTTTTCAAATGGTTGGAAAGAGTAACTGTAATTAAGAATCCTACAGTAATGTTTATGGAAAGTATTTTCCAGGCAACGGGATTAAGGCGGGATAGAAATGTTATGAACACACCAGTTGTAAAACCAATATAAAAAATAGATTGGAATTCATGTAAAGCTACAAAGTTCTTCATAATAATCATCCAGAAAAAGCCGGAAAAAATCATGATCAAATAAACTTTGTTTATTGAATTTCTTTCCTTCAGATATTTGATAAAAAAGTATATAATCAACAGCAGTATTATAAAAATTGAAGCATTTAAACCTGGTTCCACTTGAAAAATCGGCCAGAACGGGATAATCATAATTGCAATGGCATGTGCCTGATTGGGAAGGTAATTGAGCCAATCAAAAAGCCATATATACTGCGTGTAACCCTCGGCTGAAGAAATACCGCTCCTCCATAATGCACTGCCCACACTTGGTAAATCACTAAATGATCCGCCTACTATTCTCCATTCGTTAAGTAACTGCAATGTTAAAATCAGAACTCCCCACAGAACAGCGGAAGATGTTATAATTGTTGAAGGCTGTTTGATTAAAGAAAAGATACCGGCTTTAATAGATCCTTTGTTGTTGATAAACATTTCAATTGCATCTATTAAAAACCAGACAAAAAAAACTGAATAAGGCTGCCAGCCAAGACAAATCGGGAGTAAGGAATAAATAAACAGATGAGAGATTTTTAATTTCACATTCTGAAGTTTTACCACAGCCGTTAGTGCAATTACAAATCCGAGCAGAGCAGGCGTATCATTGAATAATAGAGTCTTATAAGAAAGCATATAGTAAGATGAAAAAGTCACCAATACAACTGATAATGCTAAATATTTATTCTCCACCAGTTCTAATATTAGCTTATACATAACAATCATGGATAAAAAGAAAAGTAAGTTCATCAGCTGACGCGCTATATAGATTTCAGTATAAATATCAAATTTGTAAATACTAAGAACCCAACCGGTCATTAGAAAGGGAAACACCGGGAATCTATTATATGCATCATAAACTGCCTTATCGTCTCTTATTTCTCTGCTGGCATACATGAATAAATGATGATCGCCGTTCATGAGATTTTTTGACAATGTAAGACCGTGGATGGAAATACCGCCATAGAAACCTCCCGGAATAAATCCTCCCTGGAAATTCTCTGTAGCAAAAATTATTACTCCCGCAAGGATTAATAGAACGAAAGGCAGTATGCGGTCTATTCGCTTTTCTTGAATTGATGTATTTAAAGTTTTGTCGATCAATGATATTCCTAAAAACAGTAGGAGCTTACTATAAGTCTTACTGTAAACACTAGAAATAAAAATCTTTTACAGTTACTTCTTCAGCTTTTGGATCGTACTTGGTTAGGTACTTCACAAAATCTTTAGCATAAACTTTTTCTTTTCTCTTTTTGTATTTCTCTACCAGACCTTCTAACTCCTGGTGATCTAAAGAGCTGGAAACGTAATGCTTCTCTTCATGATCGTCAAATAAACGGTAGATTACTCTGCATCTTTTCATTTTATTTCTCCCTTGTTCTGGTTTAAATTAAAATTACATCCGCATGAAGAATATCGGAGTAAAGCTCGTTCTTAATGGATTCAGCATTGTTCTTGGCCTTTGCCAGAGCGTTTACAATATATCTTCTTGCAGTAAAAACTTTTTTCGGTTC
>DAISZW010000161.1:0-2679 GCA_036824595.1 Ignavibacteriaceae bacterium | reverse complement strand
TCCGCAAAAGGTTTCTTCTCTGCTCTAAGTTTATCAACTAAATTTTCCAGAACTTCTTTCTTATCAAGCCATACCGAAGCGGAATAAAACAACGATCTGTTTGCTTCCAGCGTCACTCTCATATCAATAAGCATGTTGGATACAACAGGAAGGTAAAAGATCGGTTTGCCGAACTGCTCCCGGGCTTTTGCATACTTCAGCGCTTCTTCATACGCTGCCTGCGATATTCCTAAAGACTGTGCGCCGATTCCGAGTCTGGCTCTGTTCATCAGGTAAAGTACATATTTTATTAATCCGAATTTTCTTAAACCAACAAGCTGCGCCGGAGTATCGTTGAATTGAAGCTCGCAGGTCGGGGACCCGTGAATTCCGAGCTTATGCTCTATACGCCTGACTTTTACAGTTTCATCGCCGCGGCATACGAGCATACTCAATCCTCTTGCATCTTTGCTTCCGGTTTCCGTGCGTGCAAGAACCAGGAGCACTTCGCCGTTTCCGTTTGTTATAAATCTTTTAACACCTCTTAAGAACCATTCTCCCTTTTCATTCTGGTAGGCCTGAAGTTTGACAGCCTGAAGATCGGAACCGGCATCCGGCTCGGTTAAAGCCATTGCGCCCGTATAAATTCCTTCGGAAAAACCGGGAAGATAAGTCTCTTTTTGTTCTTCATTCCCAAACTGCGCAATGGTTTTCCCGATATCCTGCAGCCCGAAAATATTCATTAAAGAGGCATCTGCCCTTGAGACCATTTCAACAGCCATCATATAAAATGTTGTTGGGAAATTCAATCCGCCGTATTCACGGGGAATAATCATTCCCATCATTTCAGCTTTTGCAAGCATGTCGAGAGATTCCCTGGTTCCCTTTGCATAAGTTACCTTGCCGTCCTTAAACAAGGCGCCTTCATCATCAATTGAAGGAGATCTGGGAGAGATAAAATTGGCGGCGATATCACCGATTATTTCCATTACCTTTCTGTAATTCTCTTTTGCATCTTCGTAATTAACCGGAGCGTGGTTGTATTTTTTTGATTGAGCATAATTATCTTCCATTAGCTCAATTACATCTCTTAAATCCAATCTGTTAAAATGAAAAAGAAGATCAGGATTATCTAAAAAGAAATTGCTCATAGCCTATCTCAATTTTTGTTTAAATACATTAATAAATAATGGAATGATCTGAGCCGCATCCCCCACAATTCCGAAATGTGCGATATTAAAAATGGGTGCGTCAGGATCGGTATTTATTGCAATAATTTTATTTGATTCCTGCATACCTGCCCTATGCTGAATTGCACCTGATATTCCGCAGGCAATATAAAGTTTCGGCCGTACCGTAACGCCTGTCTGTCCCACCTGCCTCTCATGCGGAATAAATCCTGCATCTACTGCAGCACGGCTCCCGGCTACTTCCCCGCCTATTGTATGTGCAAGCTCATGAATAAGTTTGAAATTTTCTTTGCTTCCCATTCCGTATCCGCCGGCAACAATAATCGGTGCGCTTTTAATATTTATTTTACTTTCAATTCTATGCTGCTCAATTATTTTTATTAAATCGTCGAGTTTGTTATGTTCATATGGAATATTTGTTATTTTTCCTTCGGAATAATTTGAGAGAGGCTCAAGCTTCATCACACCTTCCCTCACTGTTGCCATCTGGGTTTCAACATCCGGAGAAATAATTGTTGCGATAATATTTCCGCCGAATGCGGGACGTATCTGGAGCAGGAGGTTTTTGTGTTCTTCATTTAAATATTTAACAGTGGAAATCCGGAGGTCGGTACAATCTGCGGTTAAGCCGCTTTTAGTATGTGAAGCAACCCTTGGCGCCAGGTCTCTACCGATTACAGTAGCTCCGAAAAGTAAAATTCTAGGTTTTCTTTCCTCAACCAGGCAGTTCAGAATATGGCTGTAAGGCATAGTGCGGAATTGATGCAAGTCCTGGTGATCGACCACAATTGCTTCATTAGCTCCGTATTTAAATGTTTCTTTTGCAATCCCCGAAACATTATTCCCGATTACAATCGATTTTAAAATGCCATGAAGATTTTCCGCCAGCCTTTTGCCTTTTGATAAAAGCTCAAAGCTTACATCCGCCGGCTTGCCGTTCCTTTGTTCAATAAAAACCCAAACTTCATTATTAGAATTTGTCATAGCTTTTAACCTAAAATATGATCGGACAATAGCTTATCAATTAAATAGCCGACTCCGGCTTTTGTCGGTAAAATTGTTTCGTGTTTTCCGCTAGTCAGAACAACCGATTCAACTTTGTACACTTTAGTCGGCGAACCGTATACGCCGCATCTTTTTTCATCAAGCTTCAGATCATCGAAAGTCAATGTGTGAATGTATAATCCTTTAGAAATATATTCATCCTTAAGCTGATCAATATAAATTAAAGAATTCCCTTCAGTTATTTTTTCAAGCTCGAGAAGAGTTTTTGAATTTTTGAAAGCCATTACTCTTTTTGCTTTAAAGGGACGTGCGAATGCTGCATCTTTTAAAACGGTAATGAGAACAGGCAAAGAAGATTCAAGAATTTCAAAGCCGCCTTCAATTTTTTTCTTCACTTTTACGGAAGATTTTTTTACTTCGATAATTTCTTCAACATAAGTGACTTGCGGAATATTCAGCTTGTCTGCTGTCTGCGGACCCACCTGTGCAGTATCTCCGTCAATTG
>DAISZW010000160.1:0-7878 GCA_036824595.1 Ignavibacteriaceae bacterium | reverse complement strand
AAAATTTTTAATTACTGCATCTTCAAGGGAGATTAACGTTTATAATCTTTACACAAATATTCTGATCGCTTCCTATTCTGCCGGATTTTCGTTGGGCAATAAGGAAGTTCCATTGGAAAAAGGTTTTTTTAAATTTGCAATACGAAAAGCATTTTTTGATGAAAGCCTGGAATCTATGATTATTTCCGGACTTTAAGCTTTCGGGAGACGTTCCAGATAAGAATAATTGCTCATCACGGCAAACGTTTCGGTAAAACGGAGTTCATCCAGGTTCATGCAGTTCATGTAGCTCATCGAGCTTCTTAAACCGTCGAAAATTCCATCCAGTATGTTTTTAACCGTCCCTTTGTAAGGAACCATGGTTTCTTCTCCTTCGATAAACTCATCCTTTACCTTTACACCGAATGAAGCGGAGCCGCGGTATTTTTTCCAAAGCTGGCCGTTATATTTAATTACTTCATCAGGCGTTTCCTTTGTACCGGCAAGCATTCTTCCTAGCATTACGGCATCGGCACCCAAAGAAATTGCCTTTGCAATATCGCCTGAACTTTTAATTCCGCCGTCGGCAATAATTTTAATTTTCAATTTCTGTTTCTCCCGGGCAAAATATACACTGAGAAGGGAAGAAACCTGTCCGATGCCGATCCCGGTCTGGATTGAGGTTGTACACACACTTCCGCTTCCTACTCCGACCCTTACTGCATCGGCTCCTGCATTTTCAAGATGAATCAGGCTCGCTCCGTCGGCAATATTTCCTAGAATAATTTTCGGATTAAATTTAACTTTAATTTCTTCAGTTCTCTTCAGCACCAATGAATTATTAGCGTTGGCAGTATCTATACAGATTATATATTTTTTTTCAACCAGCTTCTCAATTAAATCCATCGGAGTATTAAGAGCGATTGCAACAGACTTTACAGATTTACTATATTCATGATTGTTCAGCAGTTCATTCAGCGAGGAATCGAACCTGTTTAAAATTCCGAGGCATCCTAAATCATTCAGAGTTTTTGCCATCTCCAGACCCGTGACTGATTCCATCGGACTGGAAATAATTGGAAGCGACAGCTCCATGCCTAAAAAACTACACGAAGTAGAAGCCTGCGTCCTGGATTGTACCCTGGATATCTCAATCGGAATCAGACTGATATCTTCGTATGTAAGGGATTGATGGTATTCGTTTAATTCTTTTTTGGTATAAATTTTCATTGCAGTTATCTCATTTATTTTGAAGCATGCTGCTTGTGACCGGTTTTAGATAAAGTTAAAGACTCCATCTCGTTCAGAAGAAGCTCCATTTTTTCGGTTACTGCCAGTACCGGTTCGGACGAACTCATATCCACACCAGCACTCTTCAGAATATTTAATGGATAATCGGAGCTTCCGGCTTTTAAAAAGTTTAAATACTTTTCTACTGCCGGCTTTCCTTCGGTTTTAACTTTTCTCGCTAAAATTTCCGAAGCCGCAAAACCGGTAGCATACTGGTAAACATAAAAGTTATAATAAAAATGGGGGATTCGCGCCCATGTATATTCTTCTAATTCATCTACAACCATTTCCGGTCCCCAGTATTTTTGAAAAATATTTTTATACATGCGGCATAAAACATCGGGAGTTAAAGTCTCCCCTTTTTCCGATCTATCATATGCCGATTTTTCAAATTCCGCAAACATAGCTTGCCTGTAAAATGTCGCGGAAATATTATTTAAGTACTTTTCCAGAAAGAATAATTTTTCGTCGGGAGATTCCGAATGTTCAATTAAATAATCGAGCAGCAAAGATTCATTAAATGTAGAGGTTACTTCTGCTAGAAAGATTGAGTAATTAGCATACGGGTATGGTTGTGTAATGCCTGTATAATAGGAATGCATGTTATGGCCCATTTCATGGGTTAAAGTAAACACGTCGTTCAAAAGATCCGTCCAATTAAGAAGAACGTACGGATGCACTCCGTATGTTGAACCGGATGAATATGCCCCGCTTTTTTTTGCCTGAGTTTCATAAACATCAATCCATCTGTTATTAAATGCAGTATTAATAGATTTTAAATACTCCTCTCCAAGCGGCTTTAATGTCTCCAATACAATCTTTTTACCCTCCTCATAACTGTATTTCTTCTCCCCTTTAAGGGAAAAAAGACTGACATAAACATCGTAAGGGTAAAATTCTTTTAAATTCAGCAATTTCTTTTTAATCGAAGCCCAGCGGTGGAGCGGTTTAAGGTTCCGGTTTGTAGCTTCTATTAAATTGTCATAAATGGAAATATCAATGCAGTTTCTATCCAGCGCAGCTTCTCTTGCGGATTTATATTTCCTGGCTTTTGCATAAAAAATATTTGATTTTATGCTGCCGTTGAATAAGACCGATAAAGTATTTGCATTTTGCTTAAACGGCTTCAAGTAACTTTCAAAAGCACGTTTTCTATAATCCCGGTCAGGTGAATATATTGCCGCGTAATAACGGGCATGAGTAATTTCTATTTCGTTCCCTGTTTCATCTTTTGTAAAAGGAAATTTAAGATCTGCATTAGTAAACATTGAAAATGTATTGTATGGAACGTGGGTAATCTCATTAGCCAATGCAAGAATTTCTTCCTGCTCCTTTAAGAGAGTATGAGACTTAGTTCTAAGCAGATCTTCAACCGAATGCTTGTATACTTTTAACTCATCGAGGGATTCGATCATCTCCCTCAGTTTTCGATCTTCAATCTGCAGCAATTCCGGTCTTATAAAAGAACTTGCTGCAGTAACCTTTACATAAAGGGAATTAATTCTCCCTTCCATTGACTGATATTTTGTATCCTTCATATCGCTGTCTTTAGCCAGCATGGAGAAAAGACGAAGCTTGTCAAGCTTTATTCCAATTTCATCATCAAACTTTAAGCACTTCAGAAGATCTTCCGGACTGCGGGAAAGAGTTCCTTCATACTTTTTATATTCAGGAAGTTTACTTTCAATCCACCTGAAATCTTCTTCCCACAAATCCTCCGATTTATAGATATGCGTCAGATCCCATTTATATTTTTCTTCAATTTTATCTCTAGTTGGTACGGCACCGATTCCTTGATGAGCGTACAGTTTACGGCCGGAAAAATTTGAATCAATCATTAAATTTTGTCTAATAATTATTTTTTAAAGATAATAAAGATACTAAAACCATTTTTTCTTTTTAAAGAAATAGATCAATGAAGCCCCTATCAGAAGCATCACTCCCATTATTGTGACATACCCGTATTTCCAATTAATTTCAGGCATATTAAGAAAGCCCGCCTCAGGCCTGAAATTCATCCCGTAAATTCCCACAATAAATGTTAAGGGAATGAATATTGTGGAAATAACAGTCAATAATTTAACTATCTCATTCATTTTTTGGTTAGCATAAGAGAGATTAATTTCAAGCATGCCGTTTATTGCTTCCCTAAAATTATCGGTTGTCTCAACATTCTTTTTTATATGGTCCAGAAGATCCCTGACAAAAATAAAAGTAGATCTTTCAATAAGAGGGCTTCTTTCCCGTTCAATAGAATTAATTGTATCTCTTAACGGCAGCACTATTCTTCTAAGGGAAATAACTTTTTTCCGCAGAACATGGATAGACTCTAACGGAGAGCTGTCGGGATTTTTTAATAAATCATCCTCAACTTTTTCCAAATGATCGTCAAAGTTTTCAAGGATTGCAGAGTAGGTATCCACCAGCGTATCGAGGATCCGGTACATGAGATAGTCTGCTTTTAGTTTTCTAATTCTTCCTTTATTACCTTTTAAGCGGTCGGTAATAATTTCAAGAATATCCAGTTCTTTTTCTTGAAAAGTAATTAAGCATTTGCTGTGCAGGATTAGTGACAGCTGCTCAAACACGAATTCTTCTTCAAAGCCTTTAAATTCCGCATGCTTGGTAACTAAAAACAGGTAATCATCATAATCTTCCGTCTTAATAATGCCGTTTACATTTAAAATATCTTCCAGCACCAGCGGATGAATATTAAATATCTCTCCTATTTTTTCAATTTTATTTACTTCATGAAGCCCTGTAATTTTTATCCATGTAGAATAATTAGCAGATTTAAGAGACACAAGTTCGGCAGGATCTTCAATTTCTCTTTCCTCAAAATAATTGGCATCATATTGATAGACAGTAATCCTTAATTTCTCAAGCTTCTTTTCTCCCGTAAATATTAATGAGCCGGGAGATTTTCCCCTCTTTTTTTCACTTAAGCTATTATGGATCATAAAGATGCCTCATCCGGATTTTTGTTCATCCTAAAAATATAAAGGTTTAGCGATAAGTTTCTGAATTATTTTAGAATTATGTTAAAAACCTGAAAAGAAAACCGGAGGGAATTGAAAGCTTATCAGCTGAAATCCTGTATGATCTGAATAGTCAGCTTGCCCGTAAAATTTCTAAAAAATATTTGGACACGGTCAGGTACAAAGCCATCCAGCTTTAAAGATGAGCCGGGGAAATTGCCATTCAAGGTGGAGTTATAAATTATGTTCCGTGCCCGGTCATAAATCGTTAACTCCACGGTACCCCCCAGATAATCGAATAAAGATAAAAAAAGATGAGAATTGTTAAAGCTGAAAAAAGTCCTGTCAATTAAACTGTCGGAAATTCCCTCCGCATTGATTATAAAAGAATAAGAATCAGCCGTAATCTCCTGCACAGGTTCATTTATATTACCCGCAGGATTAAACGGAGGAATAATTTCTTCCCGGCATGATGTTAAACTAAACGATAAATACAGAACAGGAAAAAATAAATATTTGAAAAAAGAAGATAACATTTTAAGCAGCAAAAATTATCTTAAAAAACTTAAAGGCTCATATTCAAAACCGTGTCGATATTCTTTTTGAAAAAACCGTAATCCTGTGATCCAAGTATAAAAGATTTCTGTCTGGCTTCATTATCATAAATAAAAGTTGCAGGAATTGCCCCATCCCAGTTTTTGTTGAGAAGTTCTATTACTTTTTCGGTGCTTTTTTCAGTTACAATATATACCGGAAAATCGGGATTATTTTGTTTTTCCATAAAATCAGCTACAAGCGAATCAGCTTTTTTCCCGAAATCTACGTTTAAGCTTAAGAATTCAAAATTTCTGTTTTTATAATCCCCGGCAATTTTCACAAGGTGCGGAAATTCTTCTATACAGGGTTTGCACCAGGTTGCCCAAACATTTATCAGAAGAGTTTTTCCGTTCCGGTTATTTATTATTTCTTCAAGGTCTTCGGCATTAATCAATTCTATTTTTCTCCTGTTTTTTTCATCATCCGAACTATTGGATTTACTCTCATTTTCCCGGCACCCTGAAATAAATATAAAAACCAGCAGCACCGGCAAGAACCGTATTAATTTCATGAATTTACTCTTTTAATGGTGCATCCGAATGCTTTCGTCTCAGGATTTGAAACCGGTTTGCCGCTTAATATTTCATTTAACGCAGCAGCTAAATCTCTTTTCTCAACCTCCGACTCATCCCTTGAATCATCGATTCTGCCGTGATAAAGGACCTCATAATTGGAATTTAAAACAAAAATTTCCGGAGTATGACCGGCCTGAAATTTATCTGCAATAACATTGTTGACATCCTTAAGAACCGGGAATTTAAATACGTTTTCAGCCGAATGATTTTTTATTTCCTCGATGCTTTCCTGCTTGTTGGAGTTAATCCCGATTACGGCAATATTTTTTTTGCTGTATTCATTGTAAAGTTCCACCATCCTGCTGTTGTATGCATTGGAAACCGGGCATTGTGTGGCAATAAACATAAGTACAATTCCTTTTGAATCTTTATAATCGGAAAGAGAATGAACTTTCCCGTTGACATCTTTAAGTGAAAAATTCTCAACTTTCTTAATCTTAGTCGCCGCTTCTCTGCTGAACAAAGTGTTGTATGAAATTAAAGCTACTGCAATAAACATTATCAATATCGAACCAATTTTATAAAGCATATTTACTCCTTAACATTGATGATTAATTAAAACTCCTGCTTTACTCGATTATTTTCATCTTTATCATAAAAAATATCCGTAAAGTATTCAATGATAATAGTTGAATCATTCCGTTCATGTGATTCCGGTTAAAATTTTAGAATTAACCGGAATAAACAATAAGATTAAACACTAAAAATTTTCAAAAATAAAATTTGATTTGTGCATTCGGATATCCGGGGAAATTTATTTTTTTCATCTGCCTCGTTATAAAATTACTTTATTATTTTGGGCAATTTTTAGGGGATTAATTGAGAAATATTAGTAATTTTCACTGCCATTAAGAATATTTTCTAAATTTGAGAATATGGCATTAATATTGGATATTTTAATTATCAACTAACGAGGGTATACATATAATGTACACAAAAATTTCCGCCGTTTTTTTATTCATCTTCCTATATGCCAATTCTCTTTTTGCACAGGCGCCGGAAGATAGCTGGAATATCGGATTCGGGGGAAGCTATCCACGATTGATTAGTATCTGGAGTCAGGCTTATTCAGGTGACGAAAATTATGGAGCCTTTGCTTCTATTCAAAGAAATTTTACAGAGCATGTCGGTTTAAGATTTATGGGGAAATATTCGCACATGCAGACTTTTTATGATGCAAGAAATGTAGAGAATCCATCCGACGTAAATTTATTTTCCGCGAACCTTGATATGATATATTACTTAATTCCCTGCGAATCTATTTCTCCTTACTTTTCAATGGGCTTATCGCTGCTTTATTTTGAAGTTAATGAAGCATTTAATTCAAACTTGAATGAGTTCTGGACAGAATATCAGTTTAATTTCGCATTCGGTTCGGAGTGGAATTTAGCCGATCAATGGAAGTTAAAAACAGAGGTATGTTATTTAACTCCCTCTACAAATAAGTTGGATGGGGAAGACGGGGCACATGAACATAAAGGTCTTTTCGGCAGCAACAGCGATACCTATTTCAGCTTTGATGTCGGAGTACTCTATTATTTTTCTTTAGGCGCTCCATCCAAATCGTGTGATATTTACTCCGGGCTTAGAAGCGAGGTACCAATAACAAAATCCCCGACAATTGAGGAAATTGAGGAAGTTGTTAAGAAATATGCCGTACAAAAAGACACTACTCCGGAGGTTGTAGTTAGTGCACCGATAATGGAAGAAGAACAAAAGTGGATTTTAGTTGGTGTTAATTTTCAGCTGGGCAGCAACAAGCTAACTGCAGAATCTTACCCGATTCTGCTGCACACTATTCAAGTGATGGCCCAAAATGAAGAAATGCAGGTAGAAATCGGCGGCCATACCGATAATACCGGAAGCGATGAATTCAATATGAAACTTTCTGAAAAAAGGGCGCAGACAGTTAGAAATTATCTAGTTTCAAAAGGAATCAGCAGTGAAAGATTATTAGTAAAAGGATACGGTGAATCAATGCCCGTTGTGGATAATAATACCGCCGAGGGCAGGGCATTGAACAGAAGAATTGAATTCAAGATAATAAGGTAATGCTTTAATTAACCGGTTCACAACCGTGAAAAACTGACGGCTTCAGTCGTTAAACTCAAAACGATTGGAGCCATTTCTTTTTCTTAAGGTTTAATTTTTGCCCAAACAGGAAATTCATTCAAATTAAACAGTACCGATCCAATCAAGTAAACAAAAAGACTTATAATAACAGCACCTGCGAAATTTAGCGCCAACCCGGTTTTAGCCATGTCGGTAATTTTTATTCTATTGCTGGCAAATATAATAGCATTGGGAGGAGTTGCCACCGGAAGCATAAATGCCATTGATGCCGAAAGAGTTGCAGTTATCATTAACAGCAGCGGATTTATTTCTGCCGCGATGCTTACGGATGCAATTATCGGCAGTATCATCTGAGCAGTTGCAGTATTTGAGGTTAACTCGGTTAA
>DAISZW010000317.1:0-2181 GCA_036824595.1 Ignavibacteriaceae bacterium | reverse complement strand
TAAAAGTTTATGACATTTTGGGAAGAGAAATTGCAACACTTGTAAATGATTATCAAAAGGCAGGAAGATACCAAGTTGAATGGAATGCCCGAAATTTTGCAAGCGGAGTTTATTTCTACTCAATTAAGGCCATGCCTATCGGCATGCAAGCAGGAGATTTTTATAGTACAAAGAAATTGATTTTGCTGAAATAGAAAAAAATTAAAAAATTAATAGTTATCTGATCTTTTATCAAATTTTCTATAGTTTCTCAGAAATTTGATAAAATTGGTAAAGTTGCTGTTACGGATTATTCGCATTATAAGTCTTCAGCAATTGTTGATTTAGGAACAAAAATTGTCCCGAAATTAAAATAATCGGGAGGAGTTATGAAACTAAATCGAACGATTTTCTTCAGTTTACTTTTATCATTAAGCTTTTCTTCCCCGGCTTTTAATCAGATTATTTATTCCAATTCTTTTGAAAACCCGCAAGATACTGCCGGTATGCTGGCCTACGGTTTTATAGATTTCAATAATGAAGTGCCCCCTAATGGAGGAAATCAATCACTATATGTCTCCGGCGGATGTCTTTGGCCGCATGCATTGATTGAACTAGGGCCGTTTAACCACGATGGATTATACAAAATTAGATGCTGGGGAAAAAATCTGGAAATCGGCGGAGGAGTTTCACTTAACGTCGAAGGAAATAGAACGCTGGGTGGAATTAACATAGGTGTGAATGAAAAAAACTGGACATTCTATGAAAGCCGGGAAACATTATTTTGTTTCGCCGGAAAGAAACTTGAACTTTCGATGGGTGCGGGAGGAATCGCTCCAAGCGCTATGTTGATTGATAAAATTGAAGTTATTAATGTTCGAGGAGATGATACCGGTTGGGTTTTACAAAACAGCGGTACTATTGAAAACCTTAACGATGCAGCTATGCTGGATTCAATGACTGCGGTCGCGGTAGGAAATGGAAGTTCAATTCTTAAGACAACAGATGGGGGAACAACCTGGAGGAACATAGCTCCGCTAATAGATTGTAATGAAATGGACTGCATATTCAACTGGAATGCCGTCACATTTTTTGACAAGCAGAATGGGATAACTGCAGGCGAATCGGTGTTAATGATTACATCGGACGGGGGAGAGGAATGGCAATTCCTCAATACTCCATCCGGAAATAATTTCCTTTGCATAGCAGATGCGGGACTCCATAATATTTTTATCGGGGACGATTCAGGTTACGTTTATAATTCAATTGATACCGGAAAAACATGGACATCAGAAAAAATTACGGATTTACCGATAGTTTCAATCTATCCTGTACTGCATAATCCGATTATTCTTGGCTTATATGTTTTTGAAATTTTTGCATTAACACCAAATTCTCTCTTTATAAAACCTGGAAACGAACCATGGCATGAGTGGGGTTCACTAGATTATTTTCAGGGATTAGGTTCCGCTGCTTTTAAAGGCGGATTTTCCGAAAATGAGACTCATTTTATCGTCGGAGTTCAAGGAGACTTCATTCCGCAATCAACCATCATTCGTCTACGTCCGCAGGATTCACACTGGTATTCTGTAGGTCCACCCAATGAAATTGGAGAATTGCGGGGTTTGGCAATTCCAAGAATGTTTGAAATATATCCTGCATCATCACGTATATATCCTATACCTTCAACAGTATATACATGTGGTTCTAACGGAAAAATTTTGAAATCCACAAACAACGGCGACCAATGGATATCACTCACTACGCCTGCTTCTCAAAATTTAAATTCCATTCACTTTTTTAACAGGGAAATTGGTATTGCCGTTGGGGATTCAGGAACAATTCTTTTTACATCGAACGGAGGAATTTCTCCGGTCAATAATGCTCCTTTGCCGTTCAGCTTAATTTATCCGCCTGATGAAGATGTAAAACCGGTCATGAGATCCATTGGCTTTATTTGGCAGAAAGTGGCTGATCCGGATGGTGATCCTGTTGAGTACACAGTTTTAATATCAGAAGATTCCTGTGCTTCATGGAAAGCTTATGGTCCGGTTAGTGATACTGCGCTGCAAATCCATAGTCCAGCACAAATTCCCGGAAGATATTATTGGATGGTTGTTGCAAATGACGGTATGCTTGCAACAGCCAGCAGCAGGATTTTTACATTTACGATATATACGCTTTCGGATGCTGAAGAAGATG
>DAISZW010000159.1:5312-7898 GCA_036824595.1 Ignavibacteriaceae bacterium | reverse complement strand
TCATTAATTGATAATTAATGAATTCTTTTAATATTTTATTACATTGGGAAGAGTTTGTCCGGCGGTAAGTTACAAATTCAATTTGGCTAATGTATTCCCGATAATTTTTTAGTTAAAGGCTGTTTTATCAGCTTATGATAACCGTATTTAAATTTTGAGCTTAATGCGGAAAAGGAATAAAGATTGATCGGGAATGCAAAAGAAGGTTCAAAATAGCAGTTGATTGTGCATCCATTACAAAAATCGAAACGTCCTTCCATTTTTTTATAATAAGTAATTTTTTCAGAATTCCTGATTTCTTTAATCGGCCGGTCAATAAGAATTTTTTCGGTTCCGAAGTGGTAGCAGGGAAGAATTATTTCATTATAAGGCGATACAACAATTACTCTCGAAACCGCTTTGCAGATTGGATTATTAATATCATTGCCGCCGTCTCTGCGCAGTTTTAAAAATCCTTTATTCAGGTATATGCCGGGTTTCCCTTCCACGTATTCTTCTATAAAATTGATTGCCGGAGCTGAAAGTCCGGGATTGCCGAAATAAGAAAATACGGGATTTACGAGCAGCACCAGGTCATTTCTTAATGCAATATCATGCATCAGGGGAAGTTTTTTATAAGTATCATTTGTAACGGTAAATAAAATATCCGGAAATTCACCCAGCGATTTTGCAATTTCAATACTTTCGAAAATAAACTTATAACAGTTCACCTTTCTGATTTTGTTATGCTCTTCTTCATCAGGTGAATCCAGCGAGAAATGCAGAAGGTTTACATTGCCGGCAAGCTTTTCCGCAAACTTGGGATACAGGAGTGCATTTGTTGTAATGCTCGTCTGCATTTTCAGGTTTCTTGCATAAGCTGCCATAAGATGAATATCTTTATGCAGAAGCGGTTCTCCCCCGGTTAAATCGATAAACTTTACACCAAGCTCCGCCATTTCGGAAACATTTCTTTTAAAATCATCCAGCTTTACATAAGGTGTTTTATCGAAATTTTCATGAACGCCGAAATGGCAGAATTCACAGTAAGCATTGCAGCGGTATGTAAGATAATAGTTGCAGAGAAGCAGCATCAGTATTCTCTTCCTTTCCAGATCACTTTTCTATTAGTAAATAAAACGAAAGGAAGAGCAGAAACATAGACAATATAATAAAGCTCGAATGTTAAAAAGTATTTTAAGTTTTTTAGAATACCCAGGCGATTATGTATCGGATGCAGAACAAAAAAATCTATAGCTATCTTAAAGAATCCTAAATACAGCCAGGTGCTTGTAACAGTTGAAGAACTGAATGCTGCGGTTTCTTGCAGAAGAAGCAAAAAAGGTGTAATGAACACACAGAAGTTAGTTGCAAACCCGAAAATAAAAAGCAGATAGCCGGGGAGCGGAACACCGATTCCTCCTACAGCCCAGCGCTTCTTCTGCCGGAATAATTCTTTAAATGATCTGCAGGGCAATGAAGTAACAAGTGCATCTCTATCCAATGGCGCAATGATTTTGTATTTCCCCAGCTTCCAAATTGCATTCAATAAATTAAAATCCTCAGTTACGCTGAACGGGAGGTTTTCATATCCCCCGACTTCATCGTAAGCACTTTTCATGTACGACATATTGTTTCCGATGCAGCTGATCGGAGTTCCTAAATTAATTGTGCCTGAAGCAACGAACAAAAGATAAATGAAGTCGATAGCCTGCATGCCGCTGAAATTATCGTTAACGATCTGGGTTGTAAATCCGGTTACTGCTGCCACATTATTTTTATAGTAGGAGACGGTTGTTTTTACCCATAACGGTGAGACCATGCAATCCGCGTCCGTGGTTAAAATTATTTCTCCCGAAGCAATGTCCAGTGCATTTGCAAGTGCGTTGGTTTTCCCTTTCAGCCTTCCGATTTCTTTTTTCGTTATGATTTTTTTGAATTTATGCTTATCGCAAATGAATTCATCGATAATTTTGCCTGTTGCATCGGTCGATTTATCGTCGACTATAATAATCTCCAGCCTGTCTTCAGGATATTCAAGATTATTAAGGGAATTTAAACACCTTAAAATATTCTCCCCTTCGTTTCTTGCCGCAACAATTACAGTTGCCTTAGGAAGGTTTGCAGGACCGTTCTTTGGAAATCTTCTGCTTGCACCTATTATAAAAAGAGCTGATTGAATAAAGTAACCGCTTAAAGCAATTAAAAAAATTATTTCAAGCATCCCGCAGGCTCTCCGATTTCAAATCCCCTTTTCCGCGCTTCTTCAAAAATAATTTCAATTCCCTCTAAAACCACATTTTTCGATTTAAGGCTGTCGTGCAGCACGATGATGGAATTTGTTTTTAAATATTTGTTTACAGCTAATTTAATAAGATTTAGATCATTTTTGTAATCGTAAGTCAATAAGGACCACATTACATTTTTCAGCTTTTGCTGATTAAGTAATCCTGCTGTTGAAAGATTGAATCTGCCGTATGGAGGCCGGAAAAACTTCACTTCATAATCGAATTGATTTTTTAAAAAAGAATTGAAACTGTATATCTCATTATTTATTTCTTTCTCTTTAAGTGCGGTTATTTTTTTATGGTTAAATGTGTGATTGCC
>DAISZW010000159.1:1452-5212 GCA_036824595.1 Ignavibacteriaceae bacterium | reverse complement strand
ATATTGATTATTGAGCATTGAATATTGAATATTACTTTCTTACTATTTAGAATACCTCCTGATCACTTTAACTAACAGAATTAATTTACTCCTACAGTCAAAGAAAGGACGAAAGATCTCGGAAGCCCAGGTTCAAGGTAGACGGCCTGTCCATTAATAAAATCGGGATTAATAAATGCAGAAGCTGCATATTTTTTATCGGCAATATTGTTTATGGTAAAAAATCCTTTTACAAAAAATCCCGCGCCTAAGGGGATTTCTTTACTTAAACCGACAGAAGCATTAATGATACTAAAGGCAGGAACTTCAATTGTATTTGCATCGTCGGCAAAATATTTCCCGCTGCCGTTTATATTTAAATTCAAATAAATCCAGTTGAAAAATTCAGGAATGTAAATAGCTCCGGCAAAATAAAAGAAATCAGGAATGCCTGCAGCTTTATTATCGCCGTAATCAGCAGATTTACCGGGACTGCCATAATGGACTGAATCTACAACATAATCGACGTACTTATTTTCCGAAAAAGTAAAAGAACCATCCAACCTCAGTCCATGCTGAAATTGAAAACTTGAGCTTAATTCAATTCCTGTGCGTCTTGTTTTGCCCGCTGTAAAATAAAATCTTCCTCCGCTGTAAGGAATGATATCGTCTCTAATATCTATAAAATAGAAAGCGGCCTCATAAGTAAATGATTGAAGAAAGGAAGCTCCAATGTAAACCAGATGTTTTGTGCCGATTTCATAAGTTGCAGATTTTATCGGTTCAAGCAGGGGATTTAAAAGAAAAACCGAATCTTCTCCGAATGTTCCTGCGGGATCAGTTTCATTTCCGGCGGGCACTTCAATTCCACCTCCGAGGTTTGCATAAATGCTTTGCACCGGCGAAATCATGTATGTTATTCCTGCCTTAGGCGTAATTTTTTTGAAAGATTTTTTCTGAAGACCGAATTCCGGTGCTAGAAAATCTTCACTGTAATATGTAACATCATCATACCTTAATCCGGCGATAAAACTTATTTTATCATCTATAATCAGTTCATCCTGAATAAATAATCCGAAATTATTTGCTCCTTCTCTTTTGTCGGAGTCCAAAACATCGCCCCTTTGATTTTCCGGCGACAGAGAATAAAAAAGAACTGAACCATCCTGGTAAGCTTCATCCATTCCAATCATCAGATGATTTGTAAAAGATTGATTTATGGGAAGCGTATTATGATAAATAATATTTCCTCCCAGGTGGTATCTTGTAAAATCTCTGAAAGTTCCTCTTTCTGATCTTTGGAGGTATTTCGGATTGATATAAATTAAAGATGAAATCGAATGAGAATTATTTATTTTATGATCTAATGAAAAACCAAGCCGGCCGAGCCTGTTGAATCTTCTTTCATCGCGCTCTTTATAAACAGAATTTGCCTGAGAAGGATCTGCATCGAACTGGGTTTTTGTTAAGGGCCCGGGGATATGAAAAACACTGCTCGACGCGGTTAAATGCATTCCCAGCTTTGTTCCTTCTGATAAATTTGAAATTAATCCCAGATTAATTAATGAGCGGCTTGAACTTGAGTGTTTTCTCCATCCCTTAAAAGTATTGTTAATAAAACTTCCGTAAATTCTGCCGTTGCCAATTGCAGTTCCGGCTCCCAGCGAATATTGTTTAAAGCCAAATGAAGCGGCTCCGCTACGGATAGAAAAATAAGAATCAATATGTCCGGGATCGGTAATTACATTTATTACACCGCCTGCTGCATTTCCATAAAGAGCAGATGAGTTTGACCTGATTACTTCAATCATTTGAGCCGCTTGAAGATCAATAAGATCAAATGATGTCCGTCCGTCCGGTTCCGTCTCGGAGAATCCGTCTACCATGATTTTAATTCCCCTGGAGGTGCCGGAATTGGAACGGTCCCCTGCACCGCGTGCACCGAATCCCCTTATTACAAGTCTTATATCCTGACTTCCTGCACGGGACTGTGCTAAAACACCGGGAATAGAAATCAATGCTTCATCCAATCCATAGCCGCGTGTGTTCGAAATCTGAGTTTCAGTTAGAATCGATACTGCATAAGGGACTTCAAGAATTTTCTCCGGATAACGTGTTGCAGAAATTGTAATCTGCTCAAGTTCAAATTTTAATGAATCACTATTATTCTCTGCAGATTTATCTTGAGCCGAAAGATTAGTAATGAAAATGCTTATAAATAAAAAAAGTAATCTCAATTTCATTCATTAATTCTCAGAAATTCGAATTCCAAAATATAATCTCATCTCCCTTCCCCATCATCCATCATACATCATCCATTTTCCATCTTTTCTTATCCCTTTATTACTCCAATAGGTCTGAGCTTAGCCACCTTTTTAGAAATTCCTTCTTTATGCATTACCTCTACAACATCGGAGACATCTTTATATGCATCAGGCATTTCTTCGGCAATGGTTCTAAATCCTTTTGCCTGAATTACAATTCCTTTCTTCCGGAGCTCTTCAATAATGTTGCGTCCTTTTGCTTCCTTCATAGCTCTCTTGCGGCTGAAATTTCTTCCCGCACCATGACACGAACTGCCGAATGTTTCATCCATCGATTTTTCTGTCCCGGTTAGAACATATGAGTAACGCCCCATGTCGCCCGGAATTAAAACCGGCTGACCGACTTCTTTATACTTCGGCGGAATCAAATTGCTTCCGGGAGGAAACGCCCTGGTAGCACCTTTCCTATGCACGCAAACCTTTTTTATCTTTCCATTTATATTGTGCTCTTCAATTTTTGCAATATTATGGCAGACATCATAGACAAGGCGGAATCTTAATTCGCTTTCAGTCATGTTGAATGTATCTTTAAAACTTTTCTTGGCAAGATGCATTATTACCTGCCTGTTATTCCATGCAAAGTTTGCTGCGCATTTCATTGCCGATAAATACTCCTGTCCTTCTTTTGAATTAATAGGTGCACATGCAAGCTGCCTGTCAGGCAGAGAAAATCCGTATAACGTGCTTGCTTTCATCAAGGTTTTTAGATAATCATCACAAACCTGGTAGCCCAGGCCGCGGGAGCCTGTATGAATTAAAACGGTTATCTGTCCCGGGAATAATCCGAATACTGAGGCAATTTTTTCATCGAATATTTCTTCAACTATATCCACTTCCAGGAAATGATTACCGGAACCTAAAGTACCCACCTGGTCGATGCCGCGCTCTATTGCCCTGGGACTTAAAGCTCCGGCATCGGCATTTTTCAGCATCCCATTTTCTTCGGTAAAATCTAAGTCGGAAGAATCCCCGAAATCATTTTCAATTGCCCATCCGGAGCCTTTCTGAAGAAGATTTTTCATTTCATTAATTGAGAGTTTTTTGATAGCACCTCCTGCTCCAACTCCTGTAGGAATATTTTCAAAAAGAGCCGAAACAAGTTTTTCGATTTTATCCTTAACAAAATTAAAATCTAGGGAAGTAGCAGCAAGCCTAACCCCGCAATTTATGTCGTACCCGACACCTCCCGGTGAAATTACACCCTCATCAAGATTAGTTGCGGCAACACCGCCGATTGGAAATCCGTATCCCCAGTGAATATCCGGCATTGCAAGACTGTATTTTTCGATTCCTGGAAGATGAGCAACATTCATTACCTGCTTAAAAGCTTCATCCTCTTTAGAACTTTTTTCAATCATTTTTTGGGAGATGTATATTCTCCCTGGAACCTTCATTCCTCCGGAAGCAGGAATTTCCCAAAGGTTTTCTCTGATCTGATTTAATTCAATATTGTTTAT
>DAISZW010000159.1:0-1352 GCA_036824595.1 Ignavibacteriaceae bacterium | reverse complement strand
ACAATCCTTGTCGAATATTTCCCGTTTTTCTTTTTTATCTCCATCTGGTGAAATGTAACTGCCTTAATTTCGAGATTAACTTTATGCCTGGACGGATTAAAGGGTTCACCAACCAGAATTGTTTTTAATTTCCATTCCTTATCTTGTTTAATTTCCATTTCTTTAATCGATGCGCATATCCATTTTTTTGCCTGGAATAAAAAATTCAGTTCATCAAGAAATTTTACAAGAAGCGACTCCGGATCGGATTCCGTAATATTGATTTTCTTCTCTTCCGCTGCCTCAATTATATTCCCTTCAAAAATTATTTCTTTCCATGCCTGAGCTGAAATAGTAAATAGTTCTTCCAGAGTGTCAGCCTCGGCTTCAACAGCGATATCTGCGGTATGGTCAATAAATTTATATAGGCCGCTCATTTAAATGTCAGCTTTATTGTTGCAGATATTTTTATTTATAGCAATATAGCAATTTAACAATTTGACCATTTATATTAAATTGACAATCAACTTTTAAGAATTTTGGATGAAACACTTACCGGAACATCAAAAAGGACTGCTTGCAGTATTAGCTTCCGCCGTTCTTTGGAGCACTGGAGGGGTTTTTATTAAACTGATTTCGCTTAATGCATTTCAGCTTTCAGTCTTCCGTTCTGCTCTTGCTGCTCTTGTTTTTTTAATTCTCTTCAGGAAAGTTGCGGTTTACGCAAACGGATTTGCAATTTTAAATGCATTCTTCTATGTGGTAGTCTTAATATTTTTTGTCCTTGCCACAAAATTAACAACAGCAGCCAATGCAATTTTTCTCCAATATACAGCACCGATCTATGTATTAATATTCGAACCAATAATCAACAAAACCAAATATGAAAAAATAAATGTAATCACAATTCTTATCTGCTTTTTAGGAATGATCCTGTTTTTTATGGGAGAATTATCTCCAGGATATATTGAAGGAAATCTTGCTGCACTTTTATCCGGGATTGCTTTCGCCGCATTCTTCCTGGGGATGAGGAAAAATAAAAGCGAGTACCAGTTCAGCTCAATTTTTTACGGCAATATTTTTATAGTTTTAATATGCATGCCATCTTTATTCACTCTTAACGTTTTGCAAACTAATGATCTCATCATGGTTTCCTACCTCGGCATTTTTCAAATCGGGTTGGCATATGCAATTTTCAGCTACGGATTAAAGAGAATCTATGCGATTGAAGCATCAATAATCGGAATGATTGAGCCTGTGCTTAATCCTGTATGGGTATTTTTCGGCTATGGGGAAGTCCCCTCCTTCACGGCAATTATCGGGGGGATAATAATTATTGCGACAATTTCAGTAAGAGCATTTATCCTGGAATC
>DAISZW010000158.1:0-7915 GCA_036824595.1 Ignavibacteriaceae bacterium | reverse complement strand
CCGTATGTGTACATTACCCGTGGCAGAAGGACTGAAGATGTTGAATAGGAGATATGTCTTACAACGGATGAAATGAATGCGGCAAGAGCATAGTATCCTCCGATCTTTTTACCAAGCAGCGAAATCACTATAAATTTGTCAATATTCCGCATCAGGTAAAAAAGGGAAGAGATAATCATTATGGGAAAACCAATGCCGAGAAGCCTTCGTAAAACAAATCCGTCTAGGGATAAATTAAGGGATAAATGTCCTTTGGAAATAAGAAATGCAAGCAGAATCAGCTGGGAAGTTATCATTCCCAGAAGCAGTCCCTGAATTTCCAGAAAAAAGAGAAATGTTAATCCGAAAACAAAATTCAATACAGCATAGGATAAAAGATATTTGCTGAGCAGAATTATTTTTTTCTCACTCTTGAATTTCGGCTGCATGAAAAGATGAATACCATTTAAGACAAATACCAGTCCTGCAAGCCTAATCTCGGCATAATACTCCCGGATTATCGGAGTAAATGACAAGATGAAAGCAATTACCGAAACAGAAACCACAAGCAGTACATTCCATGATAAGCTTGTTTGAATAATTACCGGCGTTTCTTCTTCTTTTCCTTTCCCCATGCTGAAAGGAACTTCCCGCACCATTGCTTCCTGTGCACCAAATCCTAAAAATGGAGCGCTGTTAAATACAGTACGGAATATGCTCCAGACGCCGTATGTTGAAGGACCAAGCACGTGCGCTATTATAAATCCCCTCACCATGTATAAAGCCTGGGATAAATAAAGAGTTGAGCTTAAAGCCGCGGCGTCCTTAATGATTCCTCCGTCGAATTTACGATTTTCCTTCCCTTTTTCTTCAGCCATCAAGTATCCCTTACCCTTGATTTGAACGCCGTAAATTTTCCCGATGGTCCGCGTTCGATTACATCGACCAACTTGATATCTATTCTTGCATTCGGGAAAAATCTTTTTATAACAGGTATGAAAGTATTCTCTCCTTCCTGCCGGTATGATTTACCCGGTACAATTAAAACTTTAAACAAATTTATATCTTCCTGGACAATTTGATATTCATAAACATGGGGTGCCAATCGGTTAAAATAGTTTGTGAAATAGGAAATTTTATTTCCGTTTTCGGAAATCATATAATCATTTTTCCTCCCTTTAATCCGGACCATCAAAGGGAAGGATATTCCGCATGAACATTGCTCTTCAGAGTAAGCTGCGATATCATATAAATTATATCGGATAAACGGCATAGAATAGTTATTTAATACTGTTACGACAATCTCTCCATCCTCATCCGGATTAACCGGTTTACCTTCTTTTAAAAATTCCATTATGACGGAATCTATTGCAATATGATATCCCCTTCTGCAGCTGCATTCATAAGCAATGTTGCCGGTTTCCCATGTCCCGTATATATCCGTCGCCGGTGTGCCGAAAGCATTCTCAATATTTTCTCTTACGCCGGGCATCAGTACTTCGGAATCGGTAAATATTAAACGGGGCTTTGGTACCGGTATTTTCTCTTCTATGATTTTATTTGCGAGTAGATTTAAAACAGATCCATAACCCCGGACTACCGCAGGTTTAATATTTTGAATTGCCTTTACCTGAGCAGGTAAATCCCATCCTGAAATTGCTCTATGATCCGGCAGCAGCCCGAAATGCTGAAACCATTTTTTCTCCGGTGCTTCATAATAACTGAGTGATACTGTTCGATCAAATAATCTTTGTCCGTTGGAAATATAAGGCCGAAGGGATTGCGCTTTTCTATACTGATTATACAGACTATCAATATAAAACTCCAAAGGTGCACCGCTGGAGCCGGAAGTTGCAACCAGAATTAGATCTTTTTTATTGAATCTCGAGCTTATCAAGTCTTCTAAGGAATTCTTTTGCAGGATTTTTTTATCAATAACTGGAATCTTTGTAATATCTTCGACTGATTTGATATCATCAGGTTGTAGACCGCAGTCATCAAACAATCTTTTATAAAATTTTACGGTGGCGTATGCATGTTTAACTAATTTTCGCAGAGCAATATTCTGCCGTTGAATCAACTCATCGACCGAAAGCTTTTCATTTCGTAAAAGCCTGAGGATGTTGACGTATTTAGATACAGTAATTTTCATTTAAGCTTTGCCAATAAGAAATGCACTTTGGATTTTAATATTAAATATGTTCCGGCAAGATATAGAAGTAAATCTTTCTTTTCGGGAAATGTCGTTATTTTTTTTCTCATTAGTTCTTTAAGTACTTTGTGCAGAAAAGCCGTTTTCTTTTTTGCAAAATAAAATTCTTTCAGAATTGCCCTGAGATAATATGTGCGGTTTATGTAGAATATACCGGCTTCAAAGCGGGGAGGAGTTTGAAAATATCTTTTATTTACCGCTAACATGCAAGCGATATAAGGAAAGTTAACGCCGCACTTGATAGGGAATAAAAGGCTTCCCGCAAACCGCGGATTGATTTCTATTAATTTAGGCTTTCCGTCACGCTCGTCAATAATTAATTCTGCTTCAACCGGACCTTCCCACGGACATTTTTTAAAAAACGGCAACACGAATTCTAAAAGTTCTGCTTCATTTGTACTTTCTGCACACACAGTTAATCCCCCCGTAACCGGCCATTGGCGTATTTTTTTTAATATAAAGTATGCCGCAATCTTATTTTCTTTATCGAAGAGCAGCTGTACAGACCTCATTGATGAAGCCCCGGGAATAAATTCTTCAATAACATAGCTCCCGAATCTGTTTTGAATATATTTTTTTGCTGCTTCTAAAGCATCCGGCGTGTTAATATATCGTAAACCGCGTGCTGCGCCTTCATCGCAGTCAGGTTTAATTACCAACATGGAGACTTTTTTTGAATTCAAAAAAGAACTTGCCTCGCAGTCGGTAAATCGCTGCGGAACGGAAATTCCCGTCTCTTTACATACCGCGTGCATTTTCTTTTTGCTGAATGCCGCGGTAAAACTTTCATAATCGGGGATAAGGAGATTAGTATAATTGCTGATCTCTTTCTTATGAAGAGAAATTTGATTGGAGCCTAGTACTGGAAGTACAGCGTCAGGTCTTTCCTTCTTGATTAACGCCAGGACATCCGGATAAAATTGATTATCGGCAAAGGGTGCATTTGTATAGTACGGCTTTGTATGTTTTGAATGGAGATTAAAAGGGAACTTCCGCTCATCGGAACCAATGACGGTAAATCCTTCCTTGATCAATGCATTTGCAGCCGCTATGCCGGCTCTGCGTGTTGCTCCTATTAATAAAACTTTCAATGGAGTTTTAAAAAATTTGTTAGGAAAATTATTGAAGTAATAGAATATTATTATTTATAACCGTTTCAACAGCTGATTAACTAGGCTTCTACAAATTTTTAATATAATCTAATTTCTTCTTCATCCACCATTTATGAAATCCAAACCATATTTTAACTGCAGGCCTGACTAAGTTATTCTGCGGTTTGAAAAATATAGACATATTTTTTGCAGTACATCCCCTTCTTATTTTAGTATTGTATAAACCCCGACCAAAATAAATGCGGCTAATTTTGCATTGCATGGCACGCTTTAAAGGCTCATAATAACCGAGATTAAAGAATGTAAAATCGTTTTGTGACCGTTCATGATCGACCGCCGTGCTTGAAAAGAAGGCTTCTTTACCTTTCCTGAGTTCAATTAAAACTCCGATGATAATGCCGTCCTTTACGGCAGAATAAATTATTGCATTATTTGAAAAATTTTCTTTTAGCTTCCGGAAATAATTCTGCTTAAATGGAAATTTGGTTGTATTATATTTGAAATGATTTGACTTAAGCAATTCGAGAAGTCTCTCTTCGTGGTCATCTGTATTTTCGAGTTCTTCGATAACTACACCCGATTTCCTGTTTTTTCTTAATTCGTATTTTATTGTTTTTGTTATATTAAAATATTTCTCGGAAAGGTATTTCAAATATTCTTCAAAAGAGGACCATTTAATATCAATAAAATTTGAGGGGAGGTCCATGCTTTTATAGTATCCCCGCTGTGTTAATGATTTTATTAGATGAACTTCATCATCCGTTACATTCAAAAAACAAGCGGATACTTTATTTTTTGCCGCTATATTTTCTATTTCGTCCAGAATTTCATTTTGCAGTAAATTAATTTGATCTTCTTTAAGTCCGGGATGAAAAATAAAATGAGTTCCGTCTCCTCTTTGCCGGTTGCAGATTAATGCGGGCAAGAACGAAAGTTTCTTCCCGCCGTATTTAAGCCGCTTTCCTAAAATTACTTTATCAATACTCCGGCCTTCGTTTTTCTGCTCTATATAGCAGGCTGAGGCCCCAATTATTTTTTCCTGATCATTAACGGTAATATAAACCGGCACCAAAGGAAAAACTATTGTTTCTTCAAATGTCTTCAGATACTCATAACACATATAGATATTATTTTCGGTCAACGCATCCCAATCTTCTTTTTTTATCAGGGAAATGGAATTATAGAGTTTAATATTATAAATATTATTCATTGGTCTGTCTGCAGCTTTTTTAGATAGGAAAATTTTCTATTCATCCACAAGCCATGAAATAAAAACCAAAACCTGAGAATTGAACCGGCTGCCTTATATCCCGGTTTGTAAAATAAGTACGTATCGCGGATAATAAATCCTCTTTTTGCTTTGGTTTTATACATGCTTTTTCCCCCGTAAAGCCGCTTAATTTTGCGAGAAATAGCATTTTTGATCGGTTCATAAAAAGCTAGATTAAAGTATGTTAAGTCGTTGTATGATCCTTCATAATCAATTCCTACGTTTGAAAGAAATACCTCTTTCCCTTTCCTTAATTCAATATTGACGCCGATAATTTTTTCTTCCCTGAAAGCAGCATATACAACCGCATTCTCTCCGAAGGTTTCTTTCACCTGCCTAATATAATCCGGCTTTAACAGGAGCATACCTGAATTATGTTTCCGATGATTCATTTCCAGCAGTTCAAAAAGTCTTTGTTCGCTGCCATTAATATTTTCTAATTGCTTTATAGTTACACCGGATTTTCTGTTTTTGTTGATTTCATTGGCAATCTTTCTGCTCATGCGGGGATGCTTTCGATTGAGCTCTCTTTTATACTCATTGAATGAAACCCATTTGACATCAAGGTAATTCAATGGTGTGCTTTTGGTTTTATAATATCCTCTTTTCACCAAAGCATTCATTAAGGATGATTCGTTCTCCATAACATTATAAAAACAAACGGATGCTTTTTCTGCAGAAGAAATTTTTTCGATTGCATCTATTGATTTGTTTTGTAATTCTAAAATTTGTTCCGTCCCCAATCCATCGGAAAAAATAAGATGTGTGCCGTATCCTCTTTTAGGATTACAGATTACTGCAGGCAGAAAAGAAAATTTTTTCATCAATCTGAATTTATGCAGTTTTCCTAACAGCAGACCGTCGATAGATGGTACTTCATCAATTTTTCTTTGATAATAACATACAGAAGCAGCCAGCAGTTTTTTTTCATCTAATATCGTTATATAATGAGGATTCACTGGATAGGTCGAACTATTTTCCAGTGTCTTTAGCCATTCATAACACATGAATACGTTGTTTTCAGTTAATGAATCCCAAAGTTTTTTATCCACCTCGGAAATGGAATGATATATCTTAACTTCGTTCATATTTATTATTGGGGAAGCAGCTTTTTTAATGGCACGGTGAATTTAAATTTTTTAAATAAGCAGATATATAAACCCAGCAGCATAAACCTGGCTCCCAACTTCTTTTTGAAATTAATTGATTGATTATTTATTGCTTCGGAAATGCTGTATAAGGTAGTCTTACCCAATTTCTTTAATTCTTTGTAGCATTGATAGCGGACAAACGGTGCAAAATTATTCCCCCTGTACTGCATTAAAGTATATGCTCCGAATAAGCAGGCTTCATTTTTTTTCATAGGGAGTTTATATGATCCGTAAATGCATTCACGTGGATCAACCCATGTATATGCAACTATATTCTCTTCCTTTTTTAGGCATAAACAATAGCATCCTTTTTCAATCAACTTCGAGAGTTTTTCATTTGATACCGGTCTTCCCGGGATTGAATTGAGCTCGCCAATTTCACTAGGTTCTAAAAATTTTAAATCATATCCGGGGAACTGCTCTGACTCGAGCTCCGGAATTTCTTTACACAGTCTTTCTTCAACTAGATAGAATAAAGAAATTTTGAGTCCAACTTTTACGAGACCGTCGTGCAAAATTCTCAATATGCTGTTGTATTTAATTTTTTGTCTTAAACGGGGGGTAAGCGTCATTATTAAAGTTCCCGCATTATGTGCATCCCAAAATTTCTCTTGCCTCTTTCGGGCTGTAGGGTAATTTTCCCATTACCCGGGCGATATTTGCAATTCTTTCAACTAACTGTCGGTTTTCCGCAAGCTGTTTGCGGTCATCATCAAAATAAATATTATCTTCAAGACCTACTCTAACTCCGCCTCCTTCTATGATAGACATTGCATTCATTTTAAGCTGCCAACTGCCGATTCCTCCGGCCGACCAAATTGAACCGGAAGGCAATTCTTTTATCATTAATCCGAGGCTCAATAAATTTGCCTGTGCACACGCGATATTTCCCAGGATCAAATTAAAGTAATATGGAGGCTTAATAAGGCCTTTGCCGATAAGATAGTTCGCATAATTTATCATCCCCAGGTCAAATGCCTCAAGCTCGGGACGTATATTGTTGTCCAGCATTTTTTGTGCAAGCGCTTTGATCATTTCAGGTGCATTTATTGAAGCCTGCTGATTAAAGTTAAGAGAGCTTAGGGTAAGACTGCCGAAGTCAGGTTTCAATTCTCCGGAGAGTTCCAGGCATTCGGATCGTTTTTCAAATTCGGAAAAATTTCTTCCGCTGGTTGAAACGCAAATTACAAGATCTTTATTTTCCTTTCTTATCCCGCAAATAATCTCTTCATATATTTCTTTTCTATATGTCGGAGTACCTGTATTGTAATCTCTCGCATGCAGATGCACCATATTAACGCCTAATTCCACAGCCTCCAAAACATCTTTTATAATTTCTTCAGGCCGGATCGGTACGTAAGGAGTCATTTTTTTTGTCGGGATCATTCCCGTCGGCGTAAAATTAAAAATGAATTTGTTTTTCACGAGATTTTCCTAATTCTTCCTTTAATTTTTAGAGAGAATTTTGGAGTGATTCCAACCCAAACGGATCTTCCAAAATTAAATTCTTAACTACTTTAAATTTCCCGTTTTCTTCAGTCTCGATATCAGAACACTGCTCTATTTCAATCTCCATCAGATGATTGGTAAAACCGGAAAGAATTTTATGCACCAATGCGGCAATTTGATTGAAGCTTCCCGTATTCGTGATAATCCGTGCAATTATTTTCTTTTTTTCTGTTTGAATAAGCTGGTATTGAAGCAGACCATTTATTCTTTCGATCTTTGTCGTAAAGAGGTATGGAGAAAGAATTTTATTGTCGGGCAGGATTATATATTCCGAAGAACGGCCGGCGTAAGGTTTCATCAAAGAAAATGTTCTGCCGCAGGTGCATTTTTTTTCAAGCAGCATTCCCTTGTCATGCATCTGGTAGCGTATTAACGGCATTACAGTATTTCGTAAATCGGTTATAACGATGTTGCCGGGTTTACCAGTATAGGCAGGTTTCCCGTCGTTCAGCACCTCCACCACAACTTCATCTTCATTTATATGATAACCTTCATGCATTTCACACTCCCATGCAATTTCCTTGAATTCCGTTGAACCATAAACATCATACAGATTTGCATTAAAAATTTTTTCTATATAATTGCGGACATTCTCCTGCAGGTATTCCGAACTCGTAAATAAGCTTTTTACCGAAGGTATTCCCGCATGATTTTTCACCATAAATTTTGCTAACTGAAAAAA
>DAISZW010000157.1:0-7952 GCA_036824595.1 Ignavibacteriaceae bacterium | reverse complement strand
TTCGGCCGAATTTTCCGAACTGGGCTACACAGCCTCCGATATAATTGAAAAACTTCCTTCGGCTGTAAATTTTATAAGAGGTACATTTGCTTAAATTTTTGGAAAAACATAAAAAAAAATTAGTGTTCATGCCGTTGATTATTTACTGGATAGCTTTGTTTATCGGAACTTCAATACCCATCGAGAGTGTTCCTTCAATTTTTGAATTTCACGATAAACTTGAACACACTGCAGCCTATTTCGGTCTCACTATTTTATTAAACCTTTCAATAATTTTCCAGGAAAAATATCCCAAAATTAAATTGAAGCATAACCTAATCACCTTTGCCGCCGCAGTGGTTTACGGAATAATTGATGAACTACATCAGATGTTAATACCCGGCAGAAGCTGTGAATTATACGATTTTGTATCAGATTTAATCGGCATTCTGCTCGGTCTTTTAGCCGTTTATTTAATGATGAAATTCGAAAACTACCGGCTGGAAAATACTCAGCCTGAGCTGTATTGAATTTTTTCCTTAACTCTTTTTATTAATTCAAAATTTTTTAGATATAAGGTGAGAAAGATAACTTCTTTCATGGTCATAATTTTTTTAGGGAGAATATTCCCGCAGGATACAATAAACTTAGAAGCTTCTTGCAAGAGAGGTTTACTGAGCGGCTTTTTTAATCATTGAACGGCAATGGGAGTCAAATTCAATCTTAATATTATTTCTTCTAATTTATAAAGATTTTAAATATCATCTTGAAGTGAAAAGGGGATTTGATTATTTTGAAAACGTGAGGGTAAATTTTTAACGAACTTTATCGCTGTCAAATAAGCAAAAAATTCATTAATCTGAATAATACAATTTCCGATGCCCAAAATTGATAACAGTGCCTCCGGTAAGCTTAAAATCTCCCTGATCCTTTCCCTGGTAGTGATAATAGATTTATTGTTTCTGTATTACCTGAAATACCGGAATCAAAAACTCCCGATTTCATATTTTGACCTTTTTATCACCGGAAATTTTCTAAATCTGGCTTTCGCAGTGATCATAATAGCCGGATTATTGATCGGATATAATAATCCAAGGATTATTTCGAAAAAAGTTGTTCTGGTTTCTTTATCAGTGGTAATGACTTTTTCATTAATAATGGCTGCAATAGAGCTGATTTATAATCCGTTTATTCTGCCCGGCTACATCTTCGACAGGCCTGAAACAGAAGTTCTGGTGGGGGCATTGTTTTCTTTGTATCAATTCTTTCAGATTATTATAATGATTATTATCTGGGGCAGTTTGTTACAGAAAAAAGAATTATTAATTTTGAAAAGTGTTGCGATTTCTCTTGTAATCGTACTTCTTTTACTTGTATTCGCATATTTATCTCTTCTCAGCGGGATGAAAGGGAAGTATAAATATTATTCGAAAAAAAATCCGGCGGATGTAGTCGTAGTGCTGGGTGCCGCTGTTTGGTCTCAGAATAGACCCAGCCCGAGCCTTGCATCGAGAGTTGATAAAGCAGCAGACTTGTACAGCAGAGGCATTGTAAAGAAAATACTTCTTACCGGAAGCAACGCGCCAGGTGAATTGAGCGAAGCAGAAGTTGCATACGAATATATCCGCCAAAAAGGAATTAATCCAAGAAACATCTGGATTGAAAATAAAACAACTTCTACAACGGAGCAGATTCATTTTATAAAGTTCGACCTGATAGATAAAGAAGGCCCCGCAGATGTTATAATTATTTCTGATGCTTACCATCTTGCAAGGGTTAATGAAATTTGTAAATTTTTTGATGTCGATGCAGCCCTTTCTTCATCGGACATGGAATTAAGCTTTAAACCGAAAGTACAGTCTATTTTCAGAGAAAGTGTTGCTATGGTTATTTTCTGGTTCTTTGCATTATAAGCTCGGGTGTTTAGGAATATTAAAACTAAAGATTAATTTTATGACACAGGCTTTTAAGAGAAGGTTAGTCCGGGAACAGATTCTTCAGATACTATATGCTTATGAAATGAATAAGGACTCCTTGAGTCTGCTTATGAATGAGCTTAATAAGCAAATTGATTCGGCCTCCGATAAAGAATTCGCTGAAAAATTAATTAACGGAGTTATTCACCATAAAACTGAATTGGATAGCTTAATAAAACAGAGAGTAGATAACTGGGAGATGAATAGAATCGCCGTAATCGATAAAATACTTTTAAGAATGGGATTGTGTGAGCTGCTTTATTTTCCCGATATTCCGCCTAAAGTTTCAATCAATGAATCTATAGAAATTGCCAAAGAATTCAGCACTTCCGGCAGCGGGAAATTTATTAACGGTATTTTAGATGCAATTTTATCCAGCCTGAAAGAAACAGGCAAGCTCAATAAATCAGGCAGAGGTTTGGTCGAGGAAAGTATTTCAAGAAATCCGGCAAAAAATAGTTGATGAAAGAACGCAGCCGAATTTTTGTCTGGTCGTTATTTGATTTTGCCAATACTTCATTTTCAATTGTAGTAGTTACATTCCTTTACGCCGTATATTTCAAAAAAACAGTCGCACATGCCGAGCCGGTCGGAGATTTATACTGGAGCATCGCAACAAGTACTTCGATGATTATTACAGCATTTATTTCCCCGGTATTTGGTGCAATTGCGGACTATTCTGCCGGCAAAAAAAGATTTCTCCTTTTTTTTACGGCGTTGTGCATTGCAGCTACTTCTCTTCTTTATCTGATAGATGCCGGTGAAATATTCTGGGGAATCATAATTTTTATAATCGCTAATATCGGTTTTGAAGCCGGACTTGTATTCTACGATTCATTTCTTCCGGAAATTACTGCACCAAAAAATTACGGAAGGGTAAGCGGCTACGGTTTTGGAATGGGCTACCTCGGCTCCCTTGCAACTCTTGCACTCGTCTTTCCTTTTATCCAGGCCGATCTTGTTAAAGAAGCATTTCCTGTAACCGGATTATTCTTCCTGGTTTTTTCACTGCCGCTGTTCATTTTCCTGAAAGAAACAAGAAAAAAATCCGATGAAGCTGTTTCGTACATCAAAGTAGGATTCAACAGAGTTTGGTCTACTATCACGAATCTTAAGAATCATAAAAACCTTGTATTTTTCCTTCTTTCATATTTCTTTTACATTGAAGGTGTTAATACCGTAATCTATTTTTCCGGCAATTACGCAAGCACAACATTGGGATTTACAGATCAGGATCTTTTGATATTCTTTTTGACTGTTCAGACTACTGCAATTGTCGGTTCAGTCATTTTAGGAATTATTGCCGATTCAATAGGACAGAAGAGGACAATCGTAATTACTCTATTCATGTGGCTTGCAACCATTATTTTAGCCTACTTTGTAGAAGATAAAACAGGCTTTTATATTGTAGGCTTAATTGCGGGAGCTGCAATGGGTTCCTGTCAGTCTACCAGCAGAAGCCTGATGTCAAAACTAACACCGCCTGAAAGGAAAACCGAGTTTTTCGGATTTTATTCATTTTTTGGAAAAAGTTCCGCGGTGATCGGGCCGCTTGTATTCGGATTGGTAAGCTTTCTATCAGGAAGCCAAAGACTTGCCATAATATCAATCGGATTCTTTTTCATTGTGGGATTGATAATACTAAGAAAGGTTAAGGATCCGAAGGTAGTGGAAATTATTTGACTACTTTAATATTAAAAAGAGGTGTTTGCAGTACACCCCATAACCTTACCCACAAAATAATATACATTTCCAAAGCTCTGGCTCCGGCAATATCTCCCAAATCAATTACTGATTTCCAGCTGAACCAATTTTTGAGCATTTCCTTAACTTCATCTTTTGCTTCTTTGTCATTCCCGCAAATGTACATATCATGATCCCCCGGAACCGCCGATGGATTCACCATTATATTACAATTTACCGTGCATAGTGTTTTCACCACTTTTACTTCCGGGAAACTCCTTTGAATTTGTTCTCCAAGCGAATCGGTATTACAAATCAGTAATGAGGGAGGCATTCCTCTCGAAAAGTCGAGTGGATTTGCTATATCAACTAAAATTTTCCCGTTCAGATTTTTTTCACCGGCCAGCTTTAAAGCTTCAAGCGATCCGGAGCCTGAAGTGCAGTTGAAAATAATTTGTCCGAATGCAGCAGCATCTTTAAAAGTGCCGTGCGAAGCATTCTTCCCGTTTGATTTTGTCCACTCGGCTGCTTTTGGATTGTCTGCAGTTCTCGAACCCATTTTAACAGAATTGCCGATCTGAACAAGTTTAGAACCGATTGTAGTTCCGACAATTCCGGTTCCCAGAATTCCGACGTTCATAATTAACTCTTTTTTTAATTTAATAAGTTAAGTTAAAATTAAATTGGGCT
Organism: Ignavibacteriaceae bacterium; assembly: GCA_036824595.1. Classification (GTDB taxonomy): domain Bacteria; phylum Bacteroidota; class Ignavibacteria; order Ignavibacteriales; family Ignavibacteriaceae; genus DATKLQ01. The sequence goes on along the minus strand of DAISZW010000157.1, from coordinate 3,624 downwards.
GATATTTAAAATTTTGCAAAAAGTATTTTTACAAATATGATATACATCATATATAAACGACCGGTTAAGTTAGAATAATATTTATAAAGTATATTTAATTAAACTTCGTGAGGATTAAATGGGATTTGCAATCAGATTAATTATTTGGCTGCTTTTATTGAATATTTTAATAAACCCGCAGATTATTGTAACAAACAGTGTTATAGTCGGAGGAGTTACTTCCGGCAGTGCAAAGTTCTGGATTAGAATCTCTCAGCCTGCTGATATAAATATTGAAGTTTCGGAAGATCCCTCATTTGCATCCGTCAATAAAGGTACATCTGTAAGTGTTACGCCGGAATCCAATTTTGCCGGAATTGTCAGTGTCAGCGGGCTTAAGCCGGATACAAAATATTTCTACAGAGTTTTAATTAATGATGATCCTGAGGAAACGCCTGAAAGATACTTTATTTCTTTCCCTGAAGCAGCAGTAAATTCTTATTTTACATTTGCTTTTGGTTCGTGCCAGCAGAGCGGTCCGGCATCTGGAGGAAACGTTTACAATGAAATTGTAAAACATGAGCCTAGATTTTTTTTGCAGATCGGTGATTGGGGATATCCCGATACAACCGACAATACACCATTTAATAATAATTTTTTTCCCGCCTCTTACACCGGCGTTCAGTTAAGCTATGAACGAAAGTACAATCCCGCTTATCCCATGGATTCATTGTGCAGAACTGCACCGATCGATTATGTTTATGATGATCATGACTATATGAACAACAATGCCTCTGCTCTCAGTTCAAGTTTTTCAGTTCCTATTAAACCTAATCCTCTGGGCAGCGATTTTATTGTAATGGAAATTCCGAATCCGCTTAATGCAAGAGAGAACAGTATTAGAGGATATAGAGAAAATTTTCCCGGCTACCCGCCGGCAAATGAATCAAGAGGTATTTATCATAAATTCACTTTTGGAAATGCCGAGTTCTTTGTACTCGATTTACGTGCGCAGCGCAGTCCTAATCTCGAAGCGCTTGTTAAAAATAATTCATCGGGGTTCTGGGAGTTTAATCCTCCCCAAGGACATACAATTCTCGGCCGGGACAATGCCCCCGGTTCCGGGGAAAATCAGATGGATTGGTTTTTAAATGGCCTCCTAAACTCAAATGCAGATTGGAAGTTTGTCATCAGTTCGGTTCCTTTCAACAAATCCCAAAAACAAGCTATTGATCTAAGCATCCTCCTGCAGGATCTTGTCCTGGATGTTCCGTCGGATCAATATCCCGACAGCATCAGGGGAATTTTTGCCGCAATGGAACTCGCCGATAAGTGGGCGGGATTTCACACTGACATTGATATAGTACTGAATTTTATTTCCGCAAATAATATTAATAATGTAATTGTTTTAAGCGGAGATTCCCATACTGCTGCATTGGATGACGGAACTAATGCGGGTCTTCCCGAGATAATGGCCGGCGGACTGGACATTACAAATTCCCAGTTAGCTGCTATTCTTGCTGCTTTTGGATTAAATATTTGGAACAGAGGGGGGCAGGGACTGACAACTTCCGAGTTTAATAATGCATTTGGAAAAATTTCCGTTTTTGGCTCTGATTCGGTAAGGCTTTCTTTAATCGATGAATTCGGAACTGAATTTGCCGGCTATACAATTATAAACGGAATTACCGATATAAAACATGCCGGCAATAATTTATTACCTGGTGCACACGAGCTGTCACAAAATTTTCCGAATCCATTCAATCCTGAAACTTCAATAAATTATTCTATTCCTGACGCAGGTATTGTATCACTTAAAGTTTACGACATCCTTGGAAAGGAGGTAAAAACTCTCGTTAATGGATTTAAAGAACGCGGGAGACATAATATAATTTTCAATGCTGCCGGAATCCCCGGCGGCATATATTTTTATAAGATGCAAACAAATAATTTTTCGGATGTCAAAAAAATGGTTCTTCTGAAATAATATTTATAAAAGTTCTAAAGAAATTATCCAGGCTATTATCAGCATGAATAAAATCACCGGCGGGATAGTTGCAAAGAATTTCTTGGGCCCTTCAATTATTTTGTAATGTTCGAGGTATTTCCTGAATACAAGAATAACAATTAAGACAATAAAGATTATAACCAGCATCGGATCTACCCCTTTATTCACGAAAAAGTAGAAAAAATCTTCAATCAGCTCTTTATTTAATTTTATATAAATAAGCAGGACGGCCAGCAGGATTAAAATTATGTTCTTGATGGTTTTTGAAAAAGTATATTCATTTAATTTTTTCCATTTAAATTTTTTCAGCATGCTGTCGCTGTTGGAATTATAATCATTGAATGTATTAATCACTATTGTACCTTTAATACAGTCCAGATCGGAAATATATACATCATTATCAATTGTATGCTTAAGTTCGAACCCGCCTAAAATTGATTTTTTAGCCTCAATATAATTTTTCTCATCTTTATGCAGAGAAACTATATCTTTATAGCTTTTAATTAAATTGAAAACTACTTGAATTTTTGATGCGGATGGTTCTTCACCGATAATTTTATTATTCAGCAGCAGGTACATAACACTAAATGTTTTATTCAGATATAATTGTTATATCCAGATGATTGTTTCTGCAAATTATATAAAAATTTCTTCTCCAGTTTTATAAAAAAAGCATAATAATTTTCGTGAGAACTGTCTCATAATTATAATTAAGGAATTCATTATTGGTTTAAATAAATCGGTTTTCCGGTGAGTTTATTTATATTCCACTCGAAAGGTTTTGAGTACGATTGAGATCTCATCTGGCAAACCGAGTAATTGCAATACCTGCACAACTCAGGTATGCAGTAATCGAAATGGATTTTTATTTGGGCTGAAGGAAACGCTTTAATCAGTTCTGATTTAATCTGACTCTCTTCGGTGTGCGACTGCTTAATTGTAAAATAGTAGGGAAGTATTAGATGAAAATCGAGAAAGACCTGCTCTCCCGATTTCCAGAATCTTAATTCATGAAGATCGATCCAGTATTCTTTTTTTAAGGAGATAATTTTGTCGCTTATCCTGATTAATAATTGATTATCAGTTTCAACCATCAGGCCGCCGATAGAAACCCGGATAAGTTTAAATCCTGTAAAAAGAATATTTAAAGCTACGGCTATTGCAAAAATTGGATCCAGCATTACATAATTTGTAATCATTACAAGGATTACTCCGATTAGAACACCTAAGCTTGTATATGAATCCGTTAGTACATGCTTTCCGTCGGCTACCAGTGTAAGAGAGTTGGTTTTTTTCCCCGTACGGATCAGATAAGTTCCTAGAATCAAATTAATTGCACCTGCGCGGGCGACAACTACCAATCCGGTGTTAAGTTCTTTTAAGTTCGATCCGTAAATTATATCCGTAATGGATGCTACGATAATTACTGCAGCTGCAATGATAATAAGGAGACCTTCAATCCCTGCAGAGAAGTATTCAACATTCCCATGACCGTAAAGATGGCTTTTGTCTGCAGGTTTTGAGCTTAATATTATACTGTATAGGGCCATTATAGTCGCTAAAATATGCACTACCGATTCTGCTGCATCAGAGAATATTGCTGCCGAACCTGTAACCAGGTAAGCCCCGGTTTTTGC
>DAISZW010000001.1:38446-54501 GCA_036824595.1 Ignavibacteriaceae bacterium | reverse complement strand
CAAATTACCGGAACTTCAGATAATTTTAAAACCTTTTTTGTAACATTTCCGGCAAGAAGATGGCTTAAGTTAGTCCATCCATGAGTAGCAATAATTATCAGATCAATATTGCTGCTTTTTGAATATTTTAGAATTTCCTCGTGGGCCTTGCCCGTTTTTATTATTCTATTTATTTCAATGCCGGAATTTGAATATGCATTTATAAATCTCTCCAGCTCTTCCTCTGCCTCAAGCACCCTATCTCTATCAAAGCTGATTTGATCATCAATACCGCTGTTTAAATAAGTATGGAACAGCGGCTCGACAACATGCATTACATGAAGAGTTACACTGCTTTTTTGGATAAAATTAAGGGAGAATTCGTATGCAAGAGAAGAGTTTTTAGAGAAATCTGTAGGAACTAAAAGGTTTTTAAAAGAATCCATAATAGCACCTCCTTATTTTAATTCATTCACATATTATTCATAGCAGCATAGATAATTTCAAAGAAACTTCATTTAGATCAAATGGTTTATAGAAAATACTGTTAACATATTTTCTAATTTTGGAATCAAAATCTTTAATTTGATTCTTGAAGACATAGGTGAGTATTATAGGCAGGCCCGATTTATTGTCCTTTATTTTCCTGCATAATTTTTCGATTTTATCCGAAGGTTCACTGTCTAAGATCAGAAGATTAAAATCTGAATTATCGACCAATGTCTTCACAACTTCAATATCAGTAGTTGTAGTTACATTGTAATTATTCTGCAGGTATATCAAAAGGCTGAAGCACATGTTAAAATCGCTGCTGTAGAATACTATATTTTTCATCTGTTCATAGATAGAGTTGATAATAGAGACAATAATCCTCTGTCAAATACTCTATTTATGTGCCACAGATAAACAATGACACAGACTAAAAATATTTGAGTTTTACTTAAAAATTAAAGTTGATTATATAAAGAACTAGTCGGTTTGTTCTCGCAACTGAAAAATGGAAATACAGATTTTTTAAAAGTGGGAATTAATATATAATTTTTTAGGTAAAAAGCTACACCTTTAATAATAATTTAATTCAGACTTTAATATTTAATTCTTTAAGTTTTCTGTACAGTGTTGAAAGCCCCACCTGAAGGATTTCTGCAGTCTTTTCTTTATTGAATTGATTTGTTTCGAGAGCCCTCATAATTAAGTCTTTTTCAAATTTTCTGACGGAATCATCTAATGAACCGGCTTTGCTGATATCCATGACGGAATTATCGGATTTAAATGTGGATGGAAGATCCTGCATTGTGATAAACTCCTCTTTGCAGAAGATTACGGCCCGTTCGATAATATTTTCTAATTCTCTTATTTCACCTTTCCATTCGTAGCTCATTAATGCTCTCATTGCCAGATTATCAATCCCCTTTATATTCTTCTTCATTTCCTTCCTGTATTTGTCAAGAAAATGATCGGCAAGTATAGGAATATCTTCTTCACGGTCTTTTAAGGAAGGAAGGTGAATTTCTATTACATTTAACCTGTAATAGAGATCCTCCCTAAACCTGTTGGATTTAACTTCCTCTTTGAGGTCCCTGTTTGTTGATGCAATAAATCTGACATTTACTTTTATCGGGGCAGTAGTTCCTACCGGAGTATATTCTTTTTCCTGGAGAACTCTTAAAAACTTTACCTGCAGGCCGGGGGGAAGTTCGCTTACTTCATCTAAAAACAAAGTTCCGCCTTCAGCGGCTTTTATGTATCCTTCTTTGTCGGAAATTGCACCTGTGAAGGCTCCTTTTTTATGCCCGAATAATTCACTTTCAATTAAGTTTTCGGAGATGGCTCCGCAGTTTACAGGCACAAAAGTTCTATTCTTTCTTTTACTTTTATAATGGAGAGCTCTGGCAATTAGTTCTTTACCGGTTCCGCTTTTGCCTGTTATCAGAACAGTGCTCTCGGTTTCCGCAACTGTATTAACCATATCGTATATGTTTATTATTTGAGGACTTTTCCCCACAATATTTTCAAAATCATAAGCCCGGTGGATTTCTTTCCGAAGCACCTGATTTTCCAACAGCAGTTCTTTGATTTCAAAAAGCCGTTTAATCTTAATCAATATCTCGTCAAATTCGATAGGTTTCAATATGTAATCGCTTGCTCCGGATCTTAAAGCAGATATTGCTGTGTCGAGCGAACCGTACGCAGTAATTATTATTACCGCGGTTTGCATGTTTAATTTTTTTACTTCCTCTAAAAGTCGGATGCCTTTCATAACAGGCATTTCAAGATCTGTGATGACTAAATCAAAAGGCTCCTGGAGGAGTTTATCCAAAGCTGCTTTGCCGTTCCCGGCTTCCTCAACCAAATAACCTTCTTTTTTTAGAACATAAGAAAGAGATTCCCTAATTATGTCCTCATCATCCACAACTAGAATTCTTTCATTCATAAATTTCCTAATTACTGTTGATTGGCAGAGTTAAAATGAATGTAGTACCGACACCAAAATTGCTTTTTACTTTAATATCGCCCTGAAAACTTTTAATAATTCCATAGCTTACCCACAAACCTAGTCCCGTTCCTTTCCCTTCTTTTTTTGTAGTGAAAAATGGTTCAAATATTTTGGGCAGGTGTTCATCTTTAATACCGGTTCCGTTGTCAAAAAAGGTAACCGCTACTTCTTCATTGCTTAATGAAGATTTAATTGAAATAATCTGCTCTTTTTTATTGCTTTCATTAAGAGAGTCAACTGCATTCAGCAGAATATTTACAAACACCTGCTGTATTTGGTCTGCAACTAAAGGCAATGCAGGAATTTTTTCATCCAGGTCGAGCTGAAAATATACATCTTTGGCTTTAGCTCCAACCTTTATTATCTCAACAGCTTCTTTAATGTTTTTGTTAATATCAATCTGCTGAAGCTCATAATTTGACGGGCGGGAAAAATCAACCAAATCCCTAATGATTTTTGAGATCCGTGTTATCTGGTTTTTAACTAATTCTAGTTTTTCCTTCACCAGATTGTCGGTTGTATACCTTTGAGATACCTGCACCAGAGCAGAAATTGATGCAAGAGGATTTCCCACTTCATGCGCGATTCCTGCTGCAAGCGTTCCCATGCTTTCCATTTTTTGAGTCTGAACAAGTTGTTTTTCTAGAGTTCTTTTTTCACTTAAATCTCTATGAACGCCGAAGTATCCTTCAAGTTTTCCTTCAGGATTAATTATCGGGGAAATCAGCAGCTGTGTATGAAACGGTTCGCCGTTTCTTTTTTTATTTTCCACTTCTCCCACCCAGACTTTTCCGCTCGAGATAACGCTCCACATCTGCTTCCAGAATTTTTTTGATTGCTTTCCGCTTCCGAATATTGAAGGATTTTTCCCGATCAATTCTTCATGCGAATAACCGCTTATCGTAACGAAGGCTGGATTTACATATATCATATTTCCTTCTTTATCGGTTATCTGCAGCGGATTTACCGTATGTTCCGCAACATAATAGAAACGGAGCAGATCCATTTCTATTTTTTTCTCTTCGGTGATATCCCTGGCAAGTACAAAACAGTGAACAGGCTGTTTAAGCGATCCGTCTTCCTGATAAGGTTTTAAGAATAAATTAACCGATAATATTTTTTCGTTCACCTGAAATTTGCATGGTACCGTTTTGTCTATATTCTCGGACATGCATTTCTTAAATATTTGAGCCGTTCTACTGCTGAAAGAAGGTTCTATAATATTAAAAAAACTTGATCCAATTAAATCTTCAGTTTTTTTATTAAGGTTTAATGATACTGATTTATTTAATTCGAGAATTTTCCCCTCAGCGGAAAGAATAAAGCACATTCCCTGGAAATTATCAAATAGTTCGAAATTAAAAGTGAATTTGGACGACATCTAAATTTTTAAATCTCTATTTTTTGCAAATATAAACCATTGTAATTATGGAATAAAGGAATAATAAAATATGAGGATTTGTTATAAAATTTTCGATATTGAACTGGTTAATTCAGACTTAAAAGAAATTCTTTAAAATCAGAAAATCTGTTTGAAATTTTTTGAGATAATTTTTTCTTTTCCAGACAACTAGTTAATAGTTCCGGCATTTCAATCTTCTGATTAACTGCTCTTTCAACAATAGTTACAAATTTAGCCGGATGGGCAGTCTCTAAGATAATTCCGTTATAATTTTCAAGCTCAGTTTCGGCAATAAAACTTTTAAGCGCAAGGTAACCAACGGCTCCGTGCGGGTCCATAATATAATTGAATTTTTCCTTTATCTCTTTAATTGCATTAATTGTAAGCTGATCGGAAAAGCTTTCGCTGAAAATGACCCTGCTGACAAGTTCATGACTATTTCCCAAAAGAGATGTTATTCTAACAAAGTTGCTGGGATTACCGACATCCATTGCATTTGAAATGGTTTTAACCGACGGTTTCGGAATAAAATTTCCTGTCTTTAAATAATATGGGAATACATCGTTCGCATTTGTTGCAGCAATGAATTTATATATTGGAAGTCCCATTTTAAAAGCCATTATTCCGGCAGTTAGATTTCCAAAGTTTCCGCTGGGTACTGAAAAAATAATCGGTTTGGATTTATCTTCAAGTTGAGCATACCCAAAAAAGTAATAAAATGCCTGGGGAAAAAGTCTGGCAATATTTATCGAATTTGCAGAAGTTAAAATCATTTTTTGTTTTAATTCCTCGTCGGCAAAACCTGCTTTTACTAACAATTGGCAGTCGTCAAAATTTCCTTCCACTTCCAGGGCGGTTACATTTTCACCGTAAGTAGTAATTTGTCTTTCCTGTATTTCACTTATTTTTCCGCTGGGGTATAGGAGTACAATTTTTATTTTAGGCATTTTGTAGAATGCACTTGCAACCGCGCTTCCTGTATCCCCGGAAGTTGCAACTAAAATAGTAATATCTGTTTCTTCATCTCTAATTAAGTAGGAAATTAAAGCCGCGGCAAATCTTGCTCCGAAGTCTTTAAAAGCCAGTGTCGGTCCGTGAAATAACTCAAGTACATTTAAATTTTCATCTATTTTGATAAGAGGAGACGAAAAGGAATAGATTTTATCTATTAGGTCTTTCAGATCTTTCTCGGGTATATCGGAATCTAAAATGAGCCTGGATATTTCAAATGCAATTTCATTAAAACTTAATGAGCTTATCCTGTTTAATTTATCCTTCCCAATACTTGGTATCTGTTCGGGCATATACAAACCGCCGTCGGCGGCAATACCTTTCAAAACAGCTTCTCTCAAAGTAACTGAGATATTTCTATTCTTTGTACTGTAAAACCGCATTCTATTTTACTCTAAAATTCTCGGACCTTTTTTATTTATTTTAGAAATAAAAAGATCAGACTCAATGTTCATTGATGAAAGAACCTTTCTCATTTCCATCCCTATTTTGTTAGCCGACTTATCAGAAGTACTTAAAGCAAAAATTGAAGGACCGGAACCTGAGATACTGCATCCCAACGCGCCCGCATCAATAGCGGCCTTTTTAATTTCATAAAATCCAGGTATAAGGAGAGATCGTGAGGGCTCAATAATTACATCTTTCATTGAGCGTGAAATAAGCTTCATATCTTTCTTCATCAATCCTGCCACTAAACCGGCAATATTTCCCCATTGCTGAACGGCATCCGAAAGAAAGATCTGCTTCTTAAGTAACTTCCTCAGATCGGAAGTATTGAGTTCAATATGAGGATGAACGACTGTACAGAAAATATTATCGGGAATATCAATCTTAATTATATCAATGGGGTCAATGCTTCTTACAAGAATAAATCCGCCGAGCAGGGAGGCGGAGACATTATCGGCATGCGGTCTTCCGCCCGAAGTTAATTTTTCACCTTCCAGAGCAAAAGGCAATAGTTTGGTTTTTGAAAGCGGCTTTCCCAGCAGTTCATTAAAAGCGAAAACTGCAGCCACAGCACTTGCCGCACTTGAACCCAATCCGCTTCCAATTGCCATTTTTTTATGGATAATGATATCAATTCCTTTTTTGAACTTTAAATGATCTGCCATGGAAAGTAATGCGGCTCCGGCAGTATTTTTCAAAGGGTCGCCGGATAGTTTTTTATCCGCACCGGTAATCTTTGTTATCTTTACTCCGCCGTTCTCTTTCAATTTAAGAATTACTTCATCGCCGGGGAAATTTAAAGCGAACCCCATTATATCAAATCCGCAGCTTACATTTGTTACCGAGGCAGGCGCAAAAACTCTTATCTCTTTTTTCATTATGGAAGTTTTTCGGGGTAAATCAGTGATATTAATAAATAAAATATTTTAATCTATTAATTTAAAAAAAATTTCGCTTTTAGGTAAATAAAATAGAGCATCATATAAACAGATATGAAAAGACTTTTAATAACTAACCGTCGGCAGATATCTTAAAAAAAGAAGGCTAAACTATAAAAAATCCTTAATATATTAAGTATATAGATCACATTAATAAATAATTATGCAAAAAATTGAATAAAATATGTATAAATTTAAGCAAAAAATGAAAAAGGTCTTGATTAATTAAAAGAAAAAATTATATTAAGATTTCAAAAATGGCTCTTTGTTAAACAAAATTTAACATAGGAAATTTATACTGCCGAAACCTGGTACCAGCTGGACAAAATCCTGCTGAGTATCTATCCATTATGAATAATGCTTTTACTTGATTAATATTATTTGTTAAGGAGAAATTTATGTCTAAGCTGGCTTTCAGTATGACTGAAGCGAGAGAAGATAAAATAAATGATGCTTCAACACGCGGCATGTATAATTCCGATTTTGAGCATGATGCATGCGGCATGGGGTTCATTGCTGACATTAAAGGTAGAAAATCAAGAAGCATTATTGATAAAGGATTAGAAGTTTTAAAGAACTTAGAACACCGCGGTGCTGTGGGCGCAGACCCTCTTACCGGCGATGGATCCGGCATTTTAATTCAGATGCCTGATGAATTTATCAGGAAAGCAGCAGGACGGCAGAATATTACTCTTCCTAAAGAAGGAAGATATGGCGTCGGAGTGATGTTCCTTCCTCAAAAGGCAGTTTTGAGAAGATCGGTTGAAACCATAATCGAAAAAATTGTAATCGATGAAAATCAGCAGTTCCTGGGCTGGAGGGATGTACCTGTAAATCCGGAGGTGCCTGGACATGGGGCAAAGCTGATGCAGCCTTTTATCCGGCATTGCTTTATCGGTGCAGATAAAAAAATAAAAACACAGGACGAGTTTGAAAGAAAACTTTATTTAATAAGAAGAATTATTGATCACCGGATCAGGACAGAATTAAAACTTGATAGAAGCAAATATTATGTGCCGTCCTTTTCAAGCAAGGTATTAATTTACAAAGGAATGCTTTTAGCACCGCAGCTGACTGCATATTACCACGACTTGCTTGACCCTGATATGATTTCTGCAATGGCAATGATTCACCTCCGGTTCTCTACCAATACTTTTCCAACCTGGGATCTTGCACATCCTTTCAGGATGATAGCTCATAACGGTGAAATAAATACTCTCCGAGGAAATAAAAACTGGATGGAAGCACGCCAGGCAGTAATGGAATCTCCCTATTACGGGAAAGATCTTAAAAGGATGATCCCGATAATTATGGAAGGACAAAGTGATTCCGCAACCTTTGATTCGGTTCTGGAGCTGCTTGTAATGAGTGGAAGAAGTCTTCCTCATGCAATAATGATGATGATACCGGAAGCCTGGTCGAAGAATGATTTAATGGATACAAAACGGAAGGCATTCTATGAATATCATGCTACTATGATGGAACCATGGGACGGTCCCGCTGCCGTTGTATTTTCAGACGGAAGAGTAATCGGAGCAACTCTCGATAGAAACGGGCTGCGTCCTGCACGCTATGTTATTACTAAAGATGATTTGGTGGTGCTGACTTCAGAAGCAGGGACAATGTTTATAGAACCTGAAAATATCCGAAGTAAAGGAAGACTTCAGCCTGGGAGAATGTTTTTGCTGGATCTGGTAAAAGGGAAAATACTTGATGACGAAGAAGTAAAAAAGGAAATAATCGATCAGAAACCATACGGGAAATGGGTTGAAGATAACATGCTGAAATTCCACCAGCTGCCCGATCCGCCGTTCACATATCCTGTCGATCATGAAACAATTCTTCAGCGTCAGAAAATTTTCGGCTATACAAAAGAAGATATTTCCATGATTATGCGTCCGATGTGCATTCACGGCGAAGAGGCTGTCGGTTCCATGGGTACGGATGCATCATTGGCAGTCTTATCAGAAAAGCATCAGCCGTTGTTCCGCTACTTTAAGCAGTCATTTGCACAGGTAACCAATCCTCCCATAGATGCGATCAGGGAAGAATTGGTAATGGAATTAACGACCTATCTTGGTCCGGAGCAGAATCTATTATCCGAAACCCCGCTCCATGCGCATCGTATTGAGCTTAATAATCCTTTGCTTTCAAATTCGCAGCTTGAAAAATTAAGAAATATTACGAAGGGTCATTTTAAATCTACGAACATTCCGATTCTTTTTGATTCCACACTGCGACATAATATGCGGGAAAGATTGGAGCAGGTTTGCAATGAAGCTGTTTCTGCGGCTAAAGAAGGAGTGTCTTTAATTATTCTGACTGATAGAGGTGTTGATGCTAGTTTGGCTTCAATTCCGAGCCTTCTGGCTGTTTCCGCAGTTCATCATTCATTAATTAAAACCGGATTAAGAACAAAAACTAGCATAATTATTGAAAGCGGTGAACCACGAGAAATTTTTCATTATGCACTTCTATGCGGATATGGAGCAAATGCTATAAATCCTTACTTAGCCTATGAGACGATCTCTGATATTTATCGTTCAGGATATCTAACGGAGGTTGAAAGCTATGAAATGGCAAAGAAAAATTTCCTTAAAGCAGTCAGCAAAGGTCTCGTAAAAATTTTCAGTAAAATGGGAATAAGCACTCTGCAGTCATACTGCGGGGCGCAGATTTTTGAAGCGGTAGGTCTGGATACCGAAATTGTTAATAAATATTTTACCGGAACAGCTACCCGTGTTGAGGGATTAAGCCTCGAAATGCTCGAAGAAGAAACCGTGAGAAGACACAAAGCAGCTTTTGATATTTTTTCCGATCCATATTCACTTCCTGCGGGAGGGATTTATCACTACCGGAGGGACGGGGAACATCATCTTTGGAATCCGCTCACTATTTCAAAACTCCAGTTAAGCACACAAAGAGGTGATTATAAAACCTTCAAGGAATATTCGGAATTAATTAATAATCAAAATATAAAGCATGTAACCATACGGAGCTTATTCGAGCTGGATGCTTCAGATGAAAGAGTCCCATTGGAAGAAGTCGAACCTGCATCAGAAATTGTTAAGAGATTTTCAACCGGTGCGATGAGCTTCGGCTCAATTTCGTGGGAAGCTCATACTTCTTTGGCAATTGCAATGAATAGAATCGGAGGAAAATCAAATACAGGAGAGGGGGGAGAAGATTCTAAAAGGTACATTCCTCTGCCGAACGGTGAAAGCATGCGTTCGGCTATAAAACAGGTTGCTTCAGGAAGGTTTGGGGTTACTGCAAATTATTTAGTAAATGCCGATGAACTTCAAATAAAAATGGCTCAGGGTGCAAAGCCCGGTGAAGGCGGACAGTTGCCCGGGCTTAAAGTTGATAAAATAATTGCGCGTACCCGTTTCAGTACACCGGGAGTTACATTAATCAGTCCTCCTCCGCATCACGATATTTACTCGATTGAAGATCTTAAACAATTAATATTTGACTTAAAAAATGCCAACCCTAAAGCTAGAATCAGCGTAAAACTTGTTTCCGAAGTTGGAGTGGGCACAGTTGCAGCCGGAGTAGCAAAGGCTCATGCAGATCATATTTTAATAAGCGGCCATGACGGCGGTACCGGAGCAAGTCCGATTGCATCAATTCAGCACGCTGGTACACCGTGGGAAATCGGTTTAAGCGAAACGAACCAGATTTTAATGCTGAATGGTTTAAGAGACAGGGTTTACATTGCTGTTGACGGCCAGCTGAAAACCGGAAGAGACGTTGTAATTGGAGCTTTATTAGGTGCAGAGGAATTTGGTTTTGCTACAGCTCCCCTAGTCACGCAAGGGTGCATTATGATGCGGAAATGCCATCTGAATACATGTCCTGCCGGCGTAGCAACACAGGATCCTGAACTGCGGAAAAGATTTGCGGGCAAGCCGGAATACGTAATTAATTTTATGTTCTTCATAGCTGAAGAAGTAAGAGAATTTATGGCCTCGATGGGATTCAGAAAATTCAGTGAAATGATCGGAAGAACGGACAAAATAATTCCGCAAAGATTAAATAATCATTGGAAAGCCCGTGGATTGGATTTAAGCAAGCTTTTATTTAAGCCGGAACCGATCTATCCAACAAATTCTTTTAGAACTAGAGAACAGGATCATGCGCTCGAATATCAGATCGACCATGAATTAATTAAGCTTGCACAGCCGGCACTTGAAAAAGGAAAACCGGTTCAGATAAAAATGCGTGTTAAAAATACAAACCGGACAGTTGGAGCGATGCTTTCAGGTGAAGTTGCAAAAAGATATGGCGATGCAGGTCTGCCTGACAGAACAATTCTTATTGAAATGGAGGGAACTGCGGGACAAAGCTTCGGTACTTTCTTAGCAAAAGGAATTGAATTAAAGTTGACAGGAGAATCAAACGATTATACCGGCAAAGGATTATCCGGTGGAAAGCTGATTATAAAAGTGCCCGAAGGAATTACTTATGATCCGACAGAAAATATAATAATCGGAAATACTTGTCTTTATGGTGCAACAGGAGGAGAAGCCTATATTAATGGTGTTGCAGGTGAAAGATTTGCCGTGAGAAATTCGGGAGCTTATGCTGTTGTTGAAGGAGTAGGCGATCATGGGTGCGAATATATGACCGGAGGCAGAGTAGTTGTGCTTGGTAAAACTGGAAGAAATTTTGCAGCCGGTATGTCAGGCGGTATTGCTTATGTCTGGGATCCGAAAAATCAATTTATGAAATATATAAACAAGCAGATGGTGGATGTTGAGACAATCATTAATGAAAATGACTTCGATGAAGTAAAACAGCTTATAAGAAAACATCTTGAGCATACAAATTCAAATAGGGCAAAACTGATTTTGGACAACTGGGATGAAGAAAAAAACAGCTTCTGGAAAGTAATGCCCGGCGAATACAAAATAGCTCTCCAGAAAATTGAAGAAGAAAAGGCTTCCGAAACTTCCTCTGAACTCCAAAACCGCAGCAGTGAGGACAGTATGGAGCTGGAGGCTGCCAATGGGTAAGCCAACAGGATTTAAAGAATATAAAAGATCTAAACCCACTCTTGATCCGGTTAAAACAAGAATAAAACACCATAAAGAATTCGAGCACTCTTTCACAAAAGAACAAGCGAAGATTCAGGGTGCAAGGTGCATGGATTGCGGTATTCCATTTTGCCATGGAGATACTGGCTGCCCGGTTCAAAATTATATACCTGAATGGAATGATCTTGTTTACCGGGACCGCTGGAAGGAAGCTCTGGAAAATCTGCATTCAACAAATAACTTCCCTGAATTTACAGGAAGACTTTGTCCGGCTCCCTGTGAAAGTGCATGTGTCCTTGGAATAAATGATCTTCCGGTTACAATAAAATCTATTGAACGTACAATAATTGACAGGGGATTTAGTGAAGGCTGGGTAGTTCCCCAGCCTCCAAAAGTATTGACCGGGAAAAAAATAGCTGTTGTAGGGAGCGGACCGGCAGGACTTGCAGCTGCCCAGCAGCTTGCACGTGCAGGTCATCTTGTTACCGTATTTGAAAAAAATGATAAGATAGGGGGATTGCTGCGTTACGGAATTCCCGATTTTAAACTAGAAAAATGGATCATCGACAGGCGCCTGGAGCAAATAAAAGCTGAAGGTGTTGTGTTTCAAACTAACACAAACGTTGGAATGACAATTCAAGCAGCCGATCTTATGAAAAACTTCGATGCAGTTGTCTTAGCCGGGGGCAGTGAAAAACCTAGAGATATCCAAATTCCTGGCAGAAACCTGAAAGGTATCTATTTTGCGATGGAATTTCTGCCGCAGCAGAATAAAGTAAATGCTGGAGAAGAAATTAAAAATCAAATAACTGCAAAAGATAAAAATGTTATAATAATCGGCGGAGGAGATACAGGTTCAGATTGTGTCGGGACTTCAAACAGGCAGGGCGCAAAATCTGTTACCCAGCTCGAACTGCTTCCGGAGCCTCCGGCAGTCCGCGATTATAATACACCGTGGCCATATTGGCCTCTGATTCTTCGCACTTCATCGAGTCATGAAGAAGGTGTGACCCGTAAATGGAGCATAAACACCAAAGAGTTTAAAGATAACGGAAAAGGGGAAGTGTATGCTTTACTTTGCAATGAAGTGAAATTTGAACAGGGTAAGTTTGTTGATATTACCGGAACTGAATTTGAACTAAAAGCAGACTTGGTTTTAATTGCCGCAGGATTTGTTCATCCTTTGCATGAAGGAATGATTAATCAATTAAAAGAAAACGGTCTTCAACTGGATGCCAGGGGTAATGTTAAAGCATCCTTTGGGGATTTTCCTGATGCTTATAAGGCATCAATCAATAAAGTATTTGCGTGCGGAGACATGAGAAGGGGTCAGTCGCTGATCGTCTGGGCAATCGCTGAAGGGAGAAAATGCGCTGAAGCAGTGCACAAAGCTCTCATGACTGAGAAGCATGAATCTATGGCGGTAAGCTCTTCTATTAAGCCGATGTTAATTTAGTTCTCCGATTTGTTTAAAGCTCCTCTTCATTTAAATTTACTCCATAATTTTATTTTAGTTTGGAGTAAATCTTAATGTTTAAGTATAAAAAGAAAATTAATTTTTTCGACTGCGATCCTGCCGGCATACTTTTCTACGCCCGTGTTTATGAACTTTGTCATTCAGCTTATGAAGCAATGATTGAAAGCTTCAATATTGAAGAAGATTATTGGAGAAATGAAAATTATATTGTCCCCATAATATCCAGCGAAGCGTCATACCATAAACCGATTAAGTATGCAGATGAGATTACGGTTGAAGTGAAAGTATCTCAATTAAAAAAGTCTTCATTCGAGCTTGAATATAAATGTAAAAATGAAAAAGGGGAGAATTGCGTTAATGTAAAAACCGTCCACGTTTTCCTTAATAAAAAATTATGGACAAAAATCGAAATGCATGAAAAAATCAAAGAATCTCTTAAAAATATTTGACCTATAACTTTTGAAATATTACAATACCTGTTACTCCAATACCGACCCGTCTCATCTCTGTATCACAATCTTTTCTTAAGCTTACTTTTTATATTGTTTTATAACTCTCAATTAATTATTCCTTATTCAGTAAATTTTGTCTTTCAGCATATCTTAAAAGTACGCTCTTAATTAAATTCTTTTGATAAAATCGCGGTTGTTTATGAACGAACTATTAGATAAAGGACGGAAAGCATTATCACTGGGTGAATGGGAAAAAGCTAAAAATTTCTTGAAGGAGGCAATAGCGGGCGGAGGAACTGCTGAGGCTTATGAGGAGCTGGCTTCGGCCTGCTGGTGGCTTAATGAAGCTTCCTCAGTATTTGAATACCGGTTAAAAGCTTATAATTTGTTTTTAGATAAGAATGATAACTACGGGGCTTCAAGGATGGCAAGTTTGATAGGGATGGATTATCTTGAATTTAAAGGAGAATATGCAGTGGCTAACGGATGGTTTAGACGTGCAGAGAATCTTCTTGAAGGGCTGGAAAACAGCAGAGAACTTATCCTAATTAAAATTATGAAGGCAAGGTTATCTTTTTTGTTTGACAAAAATATCGATCTTGCTTTAAAGCTCGCCGATGAAAGTTTGCAACTAAGCAAATTACTTAATAATGTGGAAGGTCAAATGCTTGCCGAAGCTTCAAAAGGATTTATGCTTGTATACATGGGAAATATTTCTGAGGGGATGCAGCTTTTGGATGAAGCCACACTTCTAGCACTGACCTCAGAGACAGGAGACATTAACAAAGTAACAATAACCTGCTGTCTCTTAATTGATGCATGCGAACAAATCAGGGATTTTGAACGTGCGGGTCAATGGTGCAGCAAAGTAAAAGAAATATGCAAGCGATGGAGACATAATGCTATGTTTGCTACGTGCAGGACTCAATATGCCTCTGTTCTGGTTTGGAAAGGGAATTGGCTTGAAGCTGAAATGGAGCTTACTGCGGCTGCAAATGAATTAAGAGAATTCAGACCTTTGCAGATAAATTCAAGTTTGGTCAGGCTGGCAGATTTAAGACGAAAACAGGGAAGATGGGTAGAAGCATCCAGGCTGTTTGATGAAGTGGAATCTCATTGGCTTAAGCCGCTGGGATGTGCAGCACTTGCTTTTGACAAAGGAGAATATGAGAAAGCAGCAAATTTTGCAGAGAGGTTCTTACGTCAGATTCCAGAAGCAGAAAAAACCAAAAGAATACCGGGCTTAGAATTATTGCTGCAGATTTATGTGAAATTGGGTAAGATTGAAAGTGCCGAAAAGATGCTGAATGAACTGCAGCAGATGGCGGAAATGATTCAAACACTCCCTGTTAATGCAGCTTTATTATGCGGCAGGGGAATTTTAAATTATGCATACGAAAAATTTGAAGCTGCAAAGCAGAATTTTGAAGATGCCGTCGATATCTACGATAAAATCAGCTCGCCTTTTGAAGCATCACGTACCGGGTTGATTCTTGCAGAAGTTCTGGTAAAGCTGAAAGAATTTCCGCATGCTCAATCTGTATTAAATACTGCGGCAAAAAACTTCCAGAAGCTTGGGGCAGAAAAAGATTACGAAAAAGCCATACTTTTACTTAAGTATTTGTACAAAGACAATCAAAAAACGGAAGCGGGTACAAATACATTTGAGCTTACCGCCAGGGAAATTGAAGTTTTGAGTTTAATAGCAGAAGGAAAGAATAACGAAGAGATTGCCGAAAAGCTTTTCCTAAGTATCCGGACAGTTGAAAAACATATAACAAACATATACCAGAAGCTAGGGATCAGCGGAAAATCAGCGAGAGCTTTTGCAGCCTCTTATGCCATAAAAAACAATTTAATACTCACCTAAAAATTTTGGAAAAGATTTCCTTATATGATTAATTTTTTTGAAGCGGTAATTAGAGACAGCAGAATAAAAAAGTTCAAAGTAGATGATTTGGTTTTTGCCGAATATAAATGTCCCGAGGGGGATGAGAAAATAGAAATCTGGTCGCAGAATAATTATTTTGATTTTATTTTAGACGGAAAAATGATATGGAAAACACCAAGGAGGGAGTATTTTGTAAAAGCCGGCGATGCTTTTTTTGTAAAGAAGGGAGGTTATATTACCCACCATTTTTACGATGAACAATTCTGCGATATAATAATCTTTGTCCCGGATGATTTTATAAAAAGTGTAGTTGAAAAATATAAGATCAAAGTATCACCGGAAAAAAATAACCGGGAGAGCGATACAATTATTCCGCTTAATTTAGACGAAACTTTAACTGCCTATCTCCATTCTCTAATGCCTTACTTTAACCGTATTGAACCTCCCCCGAAATCTTTATTAAAATTAAAATTTGAAGAACTATTAATTAACATTCTATCCAATAAAAATAATTCTCCTTTAAGAAATTATTGTTTTGAAATTTGTTTGAGCAATAAGGCTCCGATTAAAGAAATTATGGAAGCTAATTTTGCAAGCAGCTTGAAGATGGAAGAATTTGCATGCCTTTGCGCCCGAAGTCTTTCAACATTTAAAAGGGACTTCCAAGCTGCTTTTGGAACTACACCGGGAAAGTGGCTGATTGAAAGAAAAATTGAATACGGAAAGTATTTAATTGAAACTACTGATAAGAACATTGAAGAAATCAGTTTTAACAGCGGATTCAAAAACAGATCTCATTTCAATAAAGTATTTAAAAGTAAGTACGGCCTTTCTCCATTAAAATTAAGAAAGAGGAAAAATCCCGCTAAAGCTCATTTTAACCAAAAAATGAACTCCAAAGAAACTTTTCTAACCCTCTGAG
>DAISZW010000001.1:7344-38346 GCA_036824595.1 Ignavibacteriaceae bacterium | reverse complement strand
GCGATGGCCCATCTTGCAATGCATGATGCATTAAATGCAATTAATCCGGAATATAAATTTTATTCTTACGACAGCCGCGAACCTGACGCTGATCCTCTGGCGGCATGTTCCCAAGCTGCTTTTGAAGTCTTAGTTAGTGTTTATCCCCAAAAGCGGGATACGCTTCAAATTATTCTTGAAAAATCTCTGTTTCAAGTCTCTAATGGAGAAGGAAAAAGTCTCGGGATTGAGCTGGGCAAAAAATCAGCAGCATCGATTTTGCAGAAAAGAAACGGGGATGATTTTGATAAAGTTGTTGAATATACCCCCGGAACAGAGATCGGGGATTATCAATTTACACCGGAATTTGACTGGGTGATTGCACCGGGATTTCGTTTTGCAAAACCTTTTGGATTAAGCTCTGCTGATCAATTTAGATCTCCTCCGCCTCCTGCAATTAACAGTGATGTGTATACACAGTCATACAATGAAGTAAAAGCATTTGGTGCTGCAGGGAGTGCGGCGAGAAGCCAGGATAAAACAAATTATGCCCATTGGTGGGCGGAATTTGCCGAGCATAGTCTGAATAGGATCGGACGCCTTACTGCCGAAGAACGAAAACTGCCTCTTTGGGAAACGGCAAGAATGTTTGCATTAATCAACATGACCTTGTATGATATTTATCTGGCTATAGTTGACAGTAAATATTTTCATGATAGATGGAGACCTTATACAGCAGTCAGGTTGGCAGAATCGGATGGTAATCCAAACACCGAGCCTGATGCAGCATGGGTTCCTGAAATGTTAACTCCTCCGTGGCCCGAATACCCGTCAGCTCACGCATCTTGTATAGCGGGCGGATTTGAGATTTTTAAAGAGGTTTATAATTCTTCCGGCGTGGCTTTCAGTATGGAATCAATTACCGCTCCTCCAAACAATAAAATCCGATCTTACGATAATCTGGACGCCGCAGCAGATGAATGTGCGGATTCTAGAATCATGAACGGGTATCATTTTAGATTTTCTACGGAAGAAGGAAAAAATCAAGGAAGGAAAGTAGCGGATCATATAATTTCTAACTACCTGAAGTCTCTAAAAAATAGAAATTGATGGAAAGAAAAAGTACGTGTATTAAAAAATTAAAATACGTAGTAACACTGATTTTTGTCTTTTCTGAATCCTTTATTTTATCCAGGTAAAAAAATTGACTTAAATGTTAAAATTGCTGATATGTACTGAAGATTTTGTCCCCATTTTTAGAATTAAAAAAAGGAATTAGAAATGGAATACATAGAAACGGTAATAATTGGCGGCGGACAGGCTGGATTGTCAACGAGTTATTATTTAAAACAGTCAGGTAATGAACATATAGTTTTGGAAAAAGCAGCGCAGGCTGCGGATGCATGGCGAAACGGCAGATGGGATTCATTTACTCTCGTTACTCCAAACTGGTCCCTTAAAATACCCGGCGCCGAATATAATGGTGATGACCGTGAAGGTTTCATGCCCAGGAATGAAGTTGTTAAATACTTTGAAGATTATATTGAAAGATTCCAGCTGCCGGTCATTTATAATCAGAATGTACTTTCTATTGAACCAATGAATCATAAAGGTTATAAAATAGAAACTGAAGAAAATATTTATGAAGCAAAAAATGTAGTAGTAGCTACAGGTTATGAACAATTCCCCAAGATACCGGATTCTGCACATAAAATATCAAAAGGAATTACTCAGCTTCATAGCAGTATGTATCGAAATCCCGAGTCACTTCCTGAAGGTGCAGTACTTGTAGTAGGTACCGGACAATCAGGATGCCAGATTGCCGAGGAACTTTATCAAAGCGGAAGAAAGGTTTTTCTCTGCACCGGAAGTGCGGGGAGAGTTCCCCGCCGCTATCGCGGTAAAGACACAGTTGAATGGCTGTCTATAATGGGCTTCTTTAATATTACTCCGGATAAGCTCCCGGTACCTGTTGAACATTTTGCTCCTCCCCATGTTTCGGGAACCAGAGGGGGACATGTTTTAAATCTGCATCAATTTTCACTGGACGGAGTAACTCTTCTCGGTCATTTCCGAAGCGCCGATGGCGATAAAATTTTTATTGCTCCGGATCTATATGAGAATCTTGCCAAAGCCGACCAGTTTGAAATCCGGGTGCAGAAAATGGTAGATGGTTTTGTCCAGGAGAATGGAATCGATGCTCCTTCTGAAGAACTTCCGCAATTAAGTTATGGATATGATCAAATGGTTATTGAAGAGCTTAATTTAAAGCATGAGGGAGTAAATACCATTATCTGGGCCGCAGGATATTCCTATGATTACAGTATTTTAAAACTGCCCATTCATGATAAACATGGTTTTCCTATTCAAACCAATGGTATTGCAGCTCATCCTGGTTTATATTTTGTAGGAATGCCCTGGATGCCTTCACTGAAATCGGGAATGCTTGGCGGTGTTGGCGAAGCGGCGCAATTCATAAGTTCAAGGATCATTGAAAAAAATAAACTTAGTAAAAAAGCTGCTCCCGTATGAATTTTAATTAAAATTTGAATTTTTGAGGAACCGATCAGAATAGGGATTTTAGTTATTCAAATTCATTCATTATCTCTAAATAAATCTTTTACTTTCTCTCGCTGCACTTTCCCCAATTCCGTTTTCGGCAGATGATCTACAAAGATCATCTGCTTGGGAATTTTAAAAGAAGCAATCTTTCCTTTTAAAAAATTCTTTAACTCATTTTCTGCTAATGGTTTATTTTTTTTTAATACAACTGCAGCAGAAACAATTTGTCCCCATTGCACATCTTCAATCCCAACCACAGAAACTTCTTTGATTTCCGGGTGATTTAAGATTTCTTGCTCCACTTCAGCCGGATTTATATTTTCTCCGCCGGATACAACCAAATCACTTCTTTTTGCTTCAACATATAGGTAACCTTCACTATCCAGATATCCAATATCTCCGGTGTAGTAAAAACCATTCTTTATCTTTAAGGCATTATCCTCCTCATTATTATAATATCCTTTCATTACTGCAGGGCTTTGGACTATAATTTCTCCTTCATCAGTTATCAGAATTTTATTCGGACTGATCGCTTTTCCCGAAGCCTCCGGCTTGATTTTAGAATCTTCTGCATTCATAAACGTAATAAATGACGATGTCTCAGTTGAACCATAAACTTTAGCTATTCTCCAGCCTTCTGCAGCAGCTTCAAGAATTAAATCCCTATTGAAGAATCCGCCGCCAAGCAAAACCATCCTTAATTGATTTGAAGGAGTATAACCGGAATCAATTAATTTTTTTAATTGATTCGAAACCAGCGAAGCCAAAGTGGGATTAAATAAATTGATAGACTTAATTAAATCATAAGCTGAAAGTGAATCAGGAATTATGATGGAGGAGCCGAGCATAAGAGACCTGATAACAATTAAAAATCCCCCGATATGGTAAAAGGGAAGGGAAGCAAGCCATCTATCGTTTGAAGTCAGTTTAAGGACTTGATTTCCGATAGCTGTACTCTGAGCCAGGTTTTCAAAGCTTAGCATTACCCCTTTCGGTTTTCCTGATGAGCCGGATGTAAATATAATAACTGCAGTATCATCTGATCCGTTTTGTATTAGAATTAAATTTCCTTCAGCTTCGATTTTTTCCCTGAAAGGAAACTCAATTGTTTTAATCCCGGGTAGATTAAGTTCATTTAAAAGCTTTTGATGAATAAAAGTAAACTTGCAGTCGGCAAATGAAATTTCTTTCCGGATTTCTTCATTCGACAGCTTAGTATTCAGCAGTACAGGCACTGCTTCTAAATTCCATATTGAGAAAAGAAGAGGGATTAAATCAAATTCATTATTGCAGATGACAGCTGCATGATCTCCCCGACTTATTTTGAATCCCTCTAATTTTTGACAGTATGATTTTATTTCTTCTATAAGGTCAGAATAACTGAAGGTTTTCTCGGTTGTAATTACTGCAGGGGAAGATGGATTGTGTGCTGAAAGTTTGCTGTAAAACATTTATAATCTTTTTAAATACTGATCCTTCCGTTTTTAACAGGGTAATGGTCCGGAATAAGATCCTTTTCAAAATAAACTGCAGTATTTAATCCATGAGCTGTTTCATCAGTTACTGTCGAAGCAGCAAGTACTGCGAAAGATCTGCCTATCGCAGATTCAAATGAGGAGGATATAACAATCTTTAAACCATTTTCATTAGCTGCATCGGTAATTTCTAAAGTCGGAATTAAGCCTCCAAGCATCATCGGCTTGAGAATAAAAACATCGGCAGCTTTGTTCGAGATGAAGTTTAATGCATCATTCTTAGTCCTGAGCGATTCATCAACGGCAATTGGGATGCTAGATGATTTTTTTAGTTCAATAAATTCATTTATTAACTTCTCCGATTTCAGTTGGGACGATAGCGGCTGTTCTATATATTCAATATTAAACTTTTCAAGCAATTTCAGATTCCTTTTTGCTTGATCCAAATTCCATTTCCCGTTTACATCAATTCTGATATTTAAATCCCCGGCAGCATCTCTAAGAGCTTCAATGCACATAAAATCTTCATCAAAATTATCTCTGCCGGCTTTTATTTTTATAGTTTTAAATCCATTTGCTTTAAGTTCCGATACAGTTTTTACAGTTTCATCAAATGACTGAAAATCAATCAATCCGTTTACGTTAATTTCATCTCTGTTTTTTCTTTTAAGCAGACCAGATATAGGCAGACTTTTTTCTTTCGAAATTAAATCCAGTAAAGCCTGTTCAAGTCCATGTCTTAGTGCCGGTAAATTATTAAACTGAAAAAGATTTGCAGATATACTCTCCTCAATATTATCAAGATCGATCTTCAATTGAAGCTTAAGATTGCTTAAGGCTTCCTCCGCCTGTTCGTACGATTCGCTGCCGAATTCAGGAAAAGGTGATGCATCTCCGACCCCGGTTAAACCGGTTGAATTCTTTAAATTGATAATGAATCCTTTTCTTTTATCAATCTTTCCTTTGGAAGTCAAAAAAGGTTTTTTGAAATTCAGGAAATACGGGGCGTAAATAAGTTCAATTATATTCATAAAATTATACCCGCAGAAAAAAGCAGCCCGTATAATGCGGAAAACTTTGCCGTCAGCTCGAGTGTTTTGTTCAATTGCGTGCCTTCAAGTTTGTACAGCATTAATATAATCTCAAATGCAGCAGGAAGAGTGAGGTAAGGAAGAAATATTAAAAAGGAGAAATCAAAAGATAAAAAAAGCATTGCGGGCACAACGAAAGAAAGAATCAGCAGAAAAAGAAACTGGTACCTGGTAAAAGTCTTGCCAAGCATTACTGCAAGTGTGAATTTCCCTGCAGCCTTGTCTTCCTCAAAGTCTCTGTAGTTATTTACAACAAGTATGTTTGTAATAAGTGAACCGACGGGTATTGAAGCAATGAATGAAACAATTGAAAGATCATTGGTATGGAGATAATAAGTTCCCACAGTTCCGATAATACCGAAAAACATAAATACAAAAATATCACCCAAACCACGGTATGCCAGCGGATAAGGACCTGCAGTATAAGCATAACCGGCAAGGATAGAAAATATCCCGATCGCCAGGATTATTGGGCCTTCAAAGTAAACAAGGATCAAACCGAAAACAAAAGCTGCAGCAAATACAATCAAAATACCTTTTTGCATTTCTTTAACTGAAATAATTCCTGATGCAAGAACCCTTTGCGGTCCTTTTCTGTTTTTAGCGTCTGCGCCTTTCAGATGATCGTAAAGATCGTTTGTAAAATTTGCTCCGATCTGCAGAAGCAGCGAACAGATAAGCGCTATTACAGAATAAAATAGAATTAACTTATCTTCATGGAATGCAACCGCCGAACCAACCATGACAGGAACAACCGAAGCAAGCAAGGTTTTCGGCCGGCTTGCGAGAATCCATGATTGGAATTTTGTCATGTTAACTTCTTTGTTATTCATTGTTATTTATATTTTACTTAATTATTTGATCCCTCACTTTATTTGAGCTTTGTCATTTCGAGTGAATCTTCGAACGAGAAATCTTTATCAATATTAGATTTCTTCCTTCGGTCGAAATGACAAAAAATTTTTCAAAACACCTTAATGAATAGAGAGACTACGGCAGTTTTGGGAACTTCTTAAAATCCGGTTTACGTTTTTCAAGATAGGCATTCTTTCCTTCCTTCGCCTCTTCGGTCATGTAATAAAGCAGTGTTGCATTCCCGGCAAGTTCCTGGATTCCTGCTTGTCCGTCAAGCTCGGCATTAAATGCAGATTTAAGAACACGGATTGCCATCGGGCTGTGCTGAAGAATCTGCCTTGCCCATTCGACACCCTCCTTTTCAAGTTTTTCAACAGGAACGACCTTATTAACTAATCCCATTTCCAAAGCTTCCTGAGCACTGTACTGCCTGCATAAATACCAGATTTCACGGGCTTTCTTTTGACCGACAATTCTTGCAAGGTAACTTGCTCCCAATCCTCCGTCAAAGCTGCCCACTTTCGGACCGGTTTGGCCAAATACTGCATTATCTGCAGCAATAGTTAAATCGCAAACCACATGGAGAACATGTCCGCCGCCGATTGCATAACCGGCGACGAGTGCAATTACAGGTTTTGGAATACTGCGAATTAATTTCTGAAGATCGAGAACATTTAAGCTTTCATTACCGTCTTTCGATTTATATCCTTTATCGCCTCTTATCCTTTGATCTCCGCCGGAGCAAAAAGCATATTTACCGTCTTTTGCGGGACCTTTACCGGTAAGTAAAATTACTCCGATACTTTGATCTTCCCTTGCATCCGAAAATGCACTGTACATTTCAGCTACCGTCTCCGGACGGAAAGCATTGCGTACTTCAGGTCTGTTTATAGTAATCTTTGCTATACCATCCAGTTTTTCGTAGATGATATCGGAGTAATCTTTCGCTTTAACCCAATTAAAGTTCATTTCTTGTAATCCTCTGGCTTAAATTTCGTAAGGATTTTAATGGAGTAAAAATATACAAAAATGGGGAAAACTGCCTTGTGTGGAGTGTAGTCTCAAAGGAGAAATTTTGTCTCTTAAAATCTTAATTTATATTATATAATAAAAACAGTCTTTGATGAATATTTTAAATCAGTTATTCTCTTTAATTTTACCAATAACGGTGTTGATTATAATACCGCTTTATATTGAACAGAATTTTAAAATTCATTCAGTATCTACATTAATTTTAGGATTAATTTTTATACTCACCGGATTAATCCTCCTCGTTTTAACCATATCAGCTTTAATACGGATAGGGAAAGGGGCTCTTGCTCCGTGGATTCCGACAAAAAAATTAGTCGTAATAGGAATCTATTCTCATGTAAGAAACCCGATGATAACAGGAGTGCTGAGCGGACTGATTGGAGAATCAATTCTATTTTCGTCCCTAAATATTTTTGCCTGGGCGGTAATTTTCTTTATTATAAATAATATTTATTTCTCTTTATTTGAGGAACCAGGCTTGCGGAACAGGTTCGGAGATGAATATCTGGAATATAAAAGAAATGTTCCGCGCTGGATTCCTAAAAGAAATCCTTATAAAACAAACTGAAATCCAATGTTCAGATTAAGGATATTGCTTCTTTAAAGCTTAAAAGTTAATTTCTCTTGTAATAAATTTACTCCTCTATTTTTCTCTAAAAAACCGGAAAGGGGAATGCTGAAAATAAGCGGAGATAGCATTGCCGGATACAGAAAATTTATTAGCAACAAAAGTCATTAATACATCTAATATTTAAGAATGCATTATATGAAAACTAGAAAAATTGTTTTAATTTTTTTAATTGCGGCTGCAGGCGGGCTCCAGTGTACATCTCCAAGCGAACCGGATCCGCAAAAAATTCTGTCTATTCTGGAGCCGCCTACAATTACCGGCTTTTATGTTACTACATTAGAGCATCCTGATGGGACAGGTGAAGTAATCGGTAATCCGGCTTATTCGGTAAAAGAGATTAATGTTTTCCCGAATCCATGCCGAACTACTGCGCCTCCTCGACCTCGAAACGGGTATCCTCTTTTATACTTTACCCATCTTTCGGATAGTGCAGCAATTTTAATTATAAGAGGAAGGAGCATTCAGGAAGCAGCAAACTCTGAAAGCTCGATTCTTGGAATACCTGCAATTCACTCATGGCCGTCGGTTGTCAGGAGGATTGAAAAGAGCAGCATTGTTTCTTTTTGTGCATGGGACTTAAAGGATAATGAAGGAAATTATGTAACAAGCGGTTATTATCGTGCGTATATTTATGGACCTAAAGTACCGAAGGATTATTTTCTGGACTTTGCTTTGGAAATTAAGATGAGCTACTTAGAGTATTATTAAAAACTTTTGAAAAAAACAGTGCTTACATAAGCGTTATTCAAATTCTTATATAGGGATTTCATATGAAAATATTTAAATATTTTATATTCTTTTTAGCTGTATTATTCATTGCTTCATGTGAAGAAAATTCTGTGGGAACAATTTTTGTCCCTGAACAAACTATTTATAAAATTTTAGTTGCGGGAACTGCAATGGACAGCTCCGGTCTGTTTATTGTCGACAGCAACGGGGAAAATTTGAAAAAAATTACAGATTTCATTAATTGTTATTCGGCAAAGTGGACTCCTGACGGCAATAGGATATTATATCTTAAAGGCGGAGGAAGTACCCATGAATTATTTATTATGGATGCTGCCGGCATCAATGAGCATAAAATAGCAGATGGAGTAGAGTATTATGCCGTTGCACCGGACGGTACCAGACTTTGCTATGTGAATTACGACAGCGGCTGGGAAATTTTTATGTGCGGTCTGGATGGTTCCAACAAAATTAAATTGACAGATACTCAAAAACAGAAATTCGGATTGTACTGGTCCCCGGTCAACCCTGAAATTGCTTTTACTGAAAATGATAATATTTCGGGAAGCTATGAAAATATTTACAGGATAAAAGTTGATACCGGTATTCTGGATACACTGGCTACCGGATATGATCTGCCCCAAATTTCTGATTGGTCAAAAGACGGCAATTATATTTTGTTTGGAGCTAATCATGCCGAAGTATATAGAATAAGTTTATCGTCTAAACAAATTACGCAATTGACAAATGCAGCATATAGAGATGAAAGAGCTTCCTTTTCTCCGGACGGCAAGAAGATTTTATTTGAGACAGGCAGAGAAAATGGAGTTCAGGTTTATATCATGAACTGGGATGGAAGTGATCAGCATAAAGTTTCAAAATATTCAAATAGTTGTATGTACCCTAAATGGTCTCCGGATGGGACATCCATATCATATATTTCACAAAAAGGTAATTTACCTAAAATCGTAATTGCCGATTCATACGGAAATAACGAAAAATTCTTAATCCCTGATTCTCTCTCTTATCAAATATATTTTGATTGGCATCCGTTGGCAGAATAGCAGAAATTATGAAAAAAATATTTATAATAGCCGCTGTATTTTCGTCATTCTTAAGCCGGGGAATCTGCCAGTCAAACATTTATGTAGGAATAAATGCCGTACCTTCATTAACATTTCCTCAATCCGCCCAATCCTTTATTCACCTCAATGAGGAAGTAAATTATTCATTAGGATTTGATGTATTGTTATTCCTGAATACTCAATTTTTTTTAAAATCCGGGATTAATTACACTCAGAAAAGCTTCTCTCTCAGCGGTATTCCGGATACCAGAGGAACACTTGTGAATGACGAAGGTGTGGTAATCTATGATATTAATAATCCCAGTGCATTTCTCAATATTTCGAGAATCAGAATGCTTGAAATTACAGAAAGGTTTTATTCGATTACTGTTCCGGTAATTTTAAATTGTAAATTTTCGGAAGAAGCAAGAGGAACATTTTTTGTTTCAGGCGGATTTGAAGCCGCATATTTATATAACATAAAAGGATACATAAGCGCAGAGGAGAATGAGGAAGATACCTGGAATGCTAAAATGAATGATTGGACCGCTTCAATTACAGCAGGCTTCGGCTGGTACCAGCCTTTAAGTGAAAGATTTTTACTAATAATAAATCCTAAATACTCTTACGACTTTTATCCTGACTGGAATCGTGAAACTTTTAATTTTCATACTCTCAGTTTATCAATCGAATGCTATTTTCATTAAAGAATAGGAAAAATAAACTCTGAAGCTTTCACATTCTCTCCGGCGCATCAACTCCCAGCATGCTTAATCCGTTTTTCAGAATAATTCTTACTGCAGTAACTAGCGCAATACGTGCTTCTGATAGATTCTTTTCAACTCCCAATACCCTGTGGAAAGTATAGAATTTGTGGAATAAAGCCGCCAGCTCCTCAAGGTATGCACAAATTCTATGAGGCTCGAATAATTCCCCACTGAGCAGAACTTCTTCTTTAAATTGATGAAGTTTCTTGAGTAGTAATCGTTCTTCTGTTGCCGTTAGAAGATTTAGATTTTCTGTTGAAGCTTTAATCTCGTTTTCGTTTGATTCCTCCATCATCCTTAAAATTGAACAAATCCTTGCGTGCGCATATTGAAGATAAAAGACGGGATTTTCATCCGACTGTTTCTTAGCCAGAGTAAGATCAAAATTCATGTGGCTTGCAGCGCTGCGCATATTAAAGAAGTAGCGGACGACATCACTGCCCACTTCGTCAACCAACTGATCAAGTGTAATATAATTTGCTTTACGCGTTGACATTTTTACCACTTCACCATTCTCGGTAATAGTAACAAACTGATGGATGAGTACTATTATTTTTTCAACATCGAAACCGAGTGCTTTTAAACCGGCCATTACATCTGGATAAGTTGCATTATGATCTGAGCCGAAAACATCGACCATTAAATCGTAGCCTCTTTCAAATTTCGTAATATGGTATGCCATATCAGGGAGTCGGTAAGTAGGTTCCAGGGAAGATTTCACGATTACTTTATCCTGCTCCTGTCCCATCTGCGAAAGCTTCAGCCAAACAGCATCATCTTTTTTGTATGATAATTCTTTCTCTTCAAATTGTCTAAGCAATTTTTCAATATTTCCTTCCTCATACAGGCTGTTCTCATTAAAAAAGAGCTTGTGCTTAATTTTAAGTCTCAACAAAGTTGATTCAATATCTTTAAAAATTTCTTTTTCAGCAGCCTCTTTAAAAATTCCTTCCGGGTCTTCACCGGTTAATTTATTCCCATGTTTTTCAAATAATTTTTTTGCAATATCCTTTATATAATTCCCCTGGTAATAATCGGAAGGGAACTCAATTTTTTCTCCAAGCAGTTCAAGGTAGCGCAAACGGACGGAGTCGCCGAGAATTCTCATTTGCCTTCCGGCATTATTGAAGTAATATTCCCGGTCAACAGAGTACCCGATCCATTCCAGCAGATTTGCAGCAGTGTCTCCGAGAACGGCATTTCTACCATGCCCTACTGTTAAAGGCCCTGTAGGATTTGCAGAAACGAATTCTACATTTGCTTTTTTTCCTTTAAATTTTTCAGTTCTTCCGTAATCTTCCGGATAATTAAGGATATCTTTAATAATTCCTGCAATAAAAGCCGGAGTAAAAAAGAAATTAATAAAACCCGGTCCGGCTATTTCTGTCTTGCTAATAACTGAAGGATCAATCTCCAAAGAATTAATTATTTCCTCGGCAATAACTCTTGGTTTTCTTCTCAGTTTTTTGGTTAAAAGCAGGGCAGCATTGGAGGACAAATCCCCGTGCGTTTCGATTTTGGGAACATCAAATAATAAGTCTATCTCTTTAAGATATTCTAATTTTTTCGAAGCTATTTTAAATAAATTATGAAGATATTCTTTCAACTTTTTCCCGGGATTTGTTTCTCAAAAAAATAGAACACGGACTGCATGGACGACACAGATTAAGCACGGATTTAAAAAAATATTTGATCAGATACGTAAATATATGATAATAATGATTTAGGATTTTAAACTAGGTATGAATTAATTCCCAATTAATTTTTCAGTTTATTTGCTGCTTTTTGCAGGAACACGGCGGCTGGTTTTTGTTTTTTCTTTAAGCATAGGATCTTCAGCTTTAACCGACGGCGCATCTCCCCAAAGCTTTTCAAGCTTATAATATTCACGCGAATCTTTCTTGAATATATGAACAACTACATCGACGTAATCGATTAATATCCAGTTCAATGCACGGTAGCCTTCAATGTGCCACGACTTTATGCCTTCCTCGGAAAGCTTCGAATCAACTTCGTCGGCAATCGCTTTGACCTGTGTATCGGAGTCCGCACTGCAGATTACAAAATAATCTGCAATAGTGGTTAATTTCCGGAGATCAAGTAAAATAATATCGTACCCTTTTTTGCTGAATATATGTTCTGTTATTTTTTCTGCTAGCTGCTTTGAATTCATTAGCTGCCTTTTAATTTAATTTGGCAATTGAGCGATCAGTTGTCCGTAATCCTTGCCGATAACTAAAGTCACGTCTAAAAAATAATCATTATTTATCTGCTGTATAATGCTGCTGTTATCCAGGCCTAGGTAGCCGGCGACTTTTTCGGCATTGGCAACATTGCCTGTCCGGTCAATAATCATTGTGTTATCAATATCGAAAGAAATATAGTTCCCGACCTGCACTACATCAAAATTTTTTTCCCTCAGGTACTCCGTAAACTTTTCCGCTATTCCCGATACGCCGCAGCCGTTAAGAACCTCAAGTTGAACTATATCCGCGGCAGGCTTCTTTTTTCCTTCTTCATTTACTGTTTCTTTTATTTTCTGAAATTTGGTGACAACCGAGAAAACCATAAAAGCAATTATTAAACAGAGAACGACAATTATGGAATTTAAAATGAAATTTTGTGCAGAGGATTTAATAGCGGTTTTTTGTCCGTTCCTTTTTGAGGGGACCTTTTCCTTCACGTAAATGATCTTGCCTGCGGCTGTGGTAAAATATGAAAATTATTTTCTGAAAAGAAAATCATCGCGAAAGCTGTCGCTGAAATTTCTGTCTCCGTAAAATCCCCAATAAGAATTATAATAATTATAAGGGAGCTGCCTGTACTGAAGAGAAATTAA
Source organism: Ignavibacteriaceae bacterium (assembly GCA_036824595.1). Lineage (GTDB taxonomy): Bacteria > Bacteroidota > Ignavibacteria > Ignavibacteriales > Ignavibacteriaceae > DATKLQ01. The sequence goes on along the minus strand of DAISZW010000001.1, from coordinate 25,325 downwards.
AACGTCATTCCAGGGCTTATAATTAACAGCAGCTCTGCTGATATAAAATCCGCCTATGTTTTTCTGAAAATCTTTTCCCAATGTGCTGTAAGGCGACTGCACAAGACTAACATCGAGCTGGGCATTAAGATTGTTATTAAACTTGTAAAACATGCTGTTGGTATATACTCCAAGAGATAAGGCTTCACCCCCGAAAGCAGAATACGACAAGCTGAAAGAATGTTTCATAAAAAAATTCTCGGAATTCAGGAACCCGAACAAACTGCCAGAATTATTGTTTATCAGCCCGTCGCTTATATGAGAAGTAGGGAAGCCGGAATCCTTATATTGAGCATAGGTCAACATTGAGAATCCTAAAACCAATAAAAATAAGAATTTTTTCATGTCCTGTTCCTTATAATTCCAAGCAAATTTTAATGAAAAGATTTAATAAAATCAATGGATTTGCTCTTCTTGTACGCTTTAAAGAATTTTGGTCACCTTGTTATTTTTGTCAACTAGAACCACTTTCGGCTTAAAATTACGGGCTTCCTCTTCAGACATTTGAGAATAAGCAATAATTATTATTTCGTCTCCTATAATGCCGAGTCTGGCTGCCGGTCCGTTTAAGCAGATCATGCCGCTGTCTGCAGGGCCTTCTAGTGTATAAGTATCTAGCCTGCTTCCGTTATTTAAATTTACAACCTGTACTTTTTCGTAGGGAAGAATATCCGCTGCTTCGAGCAGCTTTTTGTCGATTGTAATACTCCCTTCGTAATACAATTCCGCCATTGTTACGGTAGCACGGTGAATCTTTGATCTGAACAGTTCTCTTGTCATTTATTTACAATTTAATTATTTGAATATTCAAATATAAAAACAATGAAGAATCACTAGCAACCTTACACAGAGGGTTAGTATGTCCATTAAAATTGAACTTATGGAGATATAGGCAGCGCTGATTACCTTCTTTTTTGGACAATTTAATGATTTATATCATATGTAAGAAAAAAAAATTTATTCAGCTTATTGACAAACAGCAAAACAGATGTTACATTTACATCCACAAAAATGAAACAGAACACTGAGACATATTATTACGCAAACTTCTATTTCAGCCCAATATTTTGGTGGTGGTTTAATATGCTTAAGAATATGACTCAGTAATCCTAGAGAAATACTTATAATAAAACCCTTCTCAGGCATACTGGGAAGGGTTTTTTTTTGGTCTGACAGGAATAATAAAAACTTTAATAACAATAAAATTCAATATGGTATGAATTTTTTACAATTTAAAAATCTTGCAAAAGATTATAACTTAATCCCGGTATATGAAATAATAACTGCCGACCTGCTTACACCCGTTCTGGCATATCTAAAAATCAGGGAAAAAGGGAAACAAAATTTCCTTCTTGAATCGGTTGAAAAAACTGCAAACATGGCGCGCTACTCATTCATAGGTAAGAATCCTTTTAAAATTTTTAAGAATGAAAACTACGATATTACCGAGCAGGTAAACGGAACAAAAAAGAATTTTCATAAATCGATTTTTGAATACATCAGAGAAGAGATTAAAAGATACAAGCAGCCTAAAATTGAAGGGCTGCCCGATTTTACCGGCGGGATTGTCGGTTATTTGGGATATGAAAATATTTCCCTTGTGGAAAAAATAATCACGTTTAATTCTCAAAGCTTTAACAATCCCGATTCGATATTCGGAATATACAATACAATTCTCGCCTTCGATCATCATAAACATCAAATAATCCTTATATCAAATGCACTTATTGAAAAAGAAACAAATTTAGAAGAAGCCTACATTAATGCAAAAAATGAATTATTAAAGCTTCGTCAGGAACTGAAAGAACCCGTTAGTTATTCGACAGATTTTTTAATTCCTGGAGAAATTTTGGAAGATTTTAATCCGGATGAGTTTTATAAACAAGTTGAAGCAGGGAAAAATAATATTTCGGAAGGGGATATTTTCCAGATTGTCATATCAAAAAGATTTTCCACTAAGTTTAAAGGGGATTTATTAAATGTTTACCGCGCTTTAAGAATCATAAACCCGTCCCCGTATATGTACTTCCTGGAATTCGAAAATAATTTTACAATCATCGGAACTTCACCCGAAGATCTTTTAAAGGTGAAAAATAGAAGAGCTCAGTTGCTTCCGATTGCGGGAACCAGGAAGAGGGGTAAAACCATAGAAGAAGATAATCGTCTCGAAGAGAAACTGATGAATGATCCGAAGGAACTTGCAGAACATACAATGCTGGTGGACCTGGGAAGAAATGACTTGGGGCGCGTTTGCAGATACGGTACTGTAGAAGTAACGGAGAGCATGAAGGTTCAAAGGTACTCACATGTGATGCATATTGTTTCAAAAGTGGAAGGGGAGCTTGCGGAAGATAAAGATTCAATTGATGCATTGATGGCATGTTTTCCGGCCGGTACTGTAACAGGTGCTCCGAAAATCCGTGCAATACAGCTTATTGATCAGTATGAAAAAAATGCAAGAAATGTTTATGCAGGCGCAGTCGGCTATTTCGATTTTTCAGGCAACCTTGACATGTGCATTGCCATAAGAACTTTATTTGCTAAAGGGGATGAGATTTACTGGCAGGCCGGTGCCGGAATTGTTGCAGACAGCCGGCCTGAGCTTGAAGCAAAAGAGATTAGAAATAAATCTGCTGCAATGGTTAAAGCATTAAAATATGCGGAGGTGATAGATGAAAATCCTGGTAATTGATAACTACGATTCATTTACTTACAACCTTGTTCAGCTCGTGGGTAATTTCAACGGCAATCAGATAGTTGTAAAAAGAAATGATGAAATTGACGAAGAGGGAATTTCCAAACTTAAGCCGGACAAAATTTTGATTTCACCCGGCCCGGGAAGGCCCGAAGATTCCAATGTTACTTTGTCTGCAATAAAAGAGTTTGGAAAAACTACACCAATTCTTGGCGTCTGTCTGGGACATCAGGCAATGGGAATATCTTATAGCGCGAAAGTAGTAAAAGCCCCGGTTTTAATGCATGGAAAGACTTCGCTGATCCGGCACGACGAGAAAACAATTTTTAAAAATATTCCTCAAAAATTTGTGGCAACAAGATACCATTCTTTAATAATCGACAGAAAAACCTTGCCTGAAGTTCTTGAAATATCCGCCGAAACCGATGACGGAATAATCATGGGCGTGAGACATAAAAATTACCCGGTGGAAGGGATTCAATTTCATCCCGAATCAATCTTAACCGATGAAGGAAAAAATATAATAAGAAACTGGCTGGAGCAGTAAAATGAAAGAATACTTGGAAAAAATAGTAGCAAAAGAGAATCTTTCTTTTGACGAATCTTTTCAGATAATGAGTGAAATAATGAACGGCAATGTTAACAACTCCCATCTTGCCGGATTATTAATTGCACTGAAATCAAAAGGGGAAACTCCTGAAGAAGTTGCAGGTTTTGCCAAAGCGATGAGAGAAAAAAGCATCAAAATAAGCTGCGGAGACAGCAATGTAATCGATGTATGCGGAACCGGCGGCGATGGTTCCGGCACTTTTAATATCTCAACGGCCACAGCTTTTGCTGCGGCAGGAGCGGGAGTAAAAGTGGCAAAACACGGAAACCGGTCAATATCCAGTAAATGCGGCAGTGCCGATGTTCTTCAGGAATTGGGAATCAATATTAATCTTTCACCTGTACAATCGGAAGAAGCATTAAACAAAATTGGGATAACATTTTTGTTCGCTCCGCTTTATCATCCTGCAATGAAGCATGCGGCACCAGTGAGGAAAGAATTGGGAATAAAAACCGTATTCAATATGCTTGGACCTCTTACAAATCCGGCCGGAGTAAAAAAACAGATTATCGGTACATTTAGTTCAAAGGCCGCGAAGACGATGTCTGAGGCAGCAAAGTATTTAGATCTTGATAAAGTATGTTTCCTTTGCTGCAATGATAAATATGATGAAGTATATTTGGGTGAATCCACAACCATTTATGAATACAACAAAGATTCCGAGGTTAAAAATTACTCAATCACCAATGAAACATTTAATTATCCTTTAATAAGCGATCACCAGATAGCAGGCGATACTCCGCGTATAAATGCACGAATTATACTTCAAGTATTTGAAAATAAAACAAAGAACGGGGCATTCCATACCATTGCGGCAAATACTGCATTAGCGTTATTCTGCGCCGGTTTATCTGATGATCTTAATGAATGTAAAAAGGCGGCTGAGGAATCAATATTCAGCGGAGCTGCTTTAAATAAATTGAATGAATTGAAGAAATTCAGTAACCGGGCTGCTTAGATGATATCCCCGAAAAAAATGAATATTCTATACCAAATATTAGAAGTAAAAAAAGAAGAAGTTTCCAGGCTTAAGAAAAAGTTTACTTTGAATTCATTCAGAGAGATGGAATTTTTCGAAAAAAAATCATTCTGTTTTCTGGAATCTTTAAATAAAAACGGTAATATTTCCATCATTGGGGAAATTAAAAAAGCCAGCCCTTCAAAAGGAGTAATAAGAGAAAAATTTGATCATAAAAAAATTGCGGATATATATTTTCAAGAGGGCGTTGAGGCAGTTTCAATCTTAACTGACAAAAATTTTTTCCAGGGTGATTTGAAATTTTTATCAGACATTGCAAAAGAAAAACAGGCTCCTTTATTGCGTAAAGATTTTATAATAGATGAATACCAGGTATTTGAATCGAAAGCATACGGGGCAGATATTATTCTTCTGATTTCTGAAGCCTTAACCAAAGGCCAGATTAATGAATTATCGCATGCCGCAATTGAAGCAGGATTAGAGGTGCTCCTTGAGTTGCACTCGAAGGGTGAACTGGATAAAATAGATTATAGTTTGAATAACCTTATCGGGATCAACAACAGGAACCTGCAAGATTTTTCTGTTAATCTTAAAACTACTGCAGAAGTTGCAAAGGAGATTCCGGAAAATATAAAAATTGTTTCAGAAAGCGGAATACAATCTAAGGATGATGTGAAATATCTTAAAGAAAACAGGGTTGATGTAGTCCTTGTTGGCGAACATTTTATGAAAGCAAAAGATATCGGTTCCAAATTAAAGGAAATGAAAGAGTGGTGCCGGTTTGAAAATTAAAATATGCGGCATTACAAATTTTGAAGATGCGATTCTCTGCGAAAGTTCCGGAGCTGATGCATTGGGATTTATCTTTTATAAGAACAGCAAGAGATACATTGATCCCGAAGACGCAAAGCAGATTATAGAAAGATTGTCGCCGTTTACTGCTAAGATCGGTGTATTCGTTAATGAGACACCGGAATTCATTAACAATACAGCATCTGAAATAAAATTGAATGCGGTTCAGTTACACGGAGAAGAAAATCCCGAAGTAATCCTGGATATATACTTCCCGGTAATAAAAGCATTCAGAATAAACGGAAGTTTTGATTATTCATTATTAAACAGATATGAAAGTGCATCATTTCTACTCGATTCGTATTCCGCAGATGCATACGGAGGCACCGGAAAGAAATTCGATTGGGAAAATATCCCCGGTTCACTTAGAGAAAAAATAATTCTATCCGGCGGTGTGTCCGCAGAAAATATTGAATATATTTTTAATGAAATAAGACCCGCTGCCGTTGATCTTGCCTCATCTGTTGAAAAAGCACCGGGCAAAAAAGATGAAAAAAAAGTCAATGAATTTTTTAATAAAATAAATTACCTAAGGAGCAAAAAATGGTAATAATGATGAAACTTAATGCGCCTAAAGAAGATATTGAAAATGTAAAACAGAAAATTCTCTCTAAAGGATGCAGGTTCCATGAAATATGGGGATCGGAAAAACTTGCAATCGGAGTTACCGGCCAGACAACATCGTTAACGGAAGAGGAATTTCTGATTATGAATTCGGTTGAGGAAGTGTACAGGGTATCCAAGCCGTATAAGCTTGTGAGCAGAGAAGTAAAATCGGAAGATACGGTGGTTAATTTTAAAGGAAAATCGATCGGCGGGGAAGAGATTGCAATAATTGCCGGACCATGCTCGGTAGAGAGCAGGCAGCAGGTATTTGATATTGCCGGTGAGCTGAAGGAAATGGGAGTTAGATTTTTCAGAGCAGGTGCATATAAACCCCGGTCAAGCCCATACTCTTTTCAAGGTCTGAAAGAAAAAGGTCTTGAATATCTAGCAGATGTAAAGAAAGAGCTGGGAATGATGATTGTAACCGAAGCTAAGGATTCAAATACTCTCCCTTTAATAGCTGCTATTGCAGATATTATCCAGATCGGCGCAAGGAATATGCAGAACTTTTCGCTTCTTGAAGAGGTGGGCGAGCTAACTAATCCGGTTCTTTTAAAGCGCGGATTAGCAGCCAGCATTGAGGATCTCCTTATGAGCGCCGAATATATTCTCTCTCAAGGAAATTACAATGTTATACTTTGTGAAAGAGGAATTAGAACATTTGAAACCCAGACAAGAAATACACTCGATCTTAATGCGGTTCCTGTAATCAAAAAACATTCGCATCTTCCCATTATCGTAGATCCATCGCATGGAATCGGAATCTGGGATAAGGTGCCTGCAATGGCAATGGCAGCAATTGCATGCGGTGCCCATGGCTTGATGATTGAAGTTCATAATCATCCCGATAAAGCTTTGTCAGACGGGTTTCAATCATTGACCCCAAAAAATTTCAAATTATTGCTGGAAAAGATCGAACAGCTTGCTCCAATTGTAAATAAAAGAATGGTCGGAGACTCCGTTAGAGTCTCCGGACTCTAACGAGAACTTCATGGACAGCTCAAATAAATATAATTTTCCCGATGAAAAAGGGAAATTCGGAAAATACGGCGGAAAGTATGTCCCCGAAACATTGATTACTCCTTTGCAGGAACTTGAAGAGACTTATCTCAAATTAAAAGATGATCCGGCATTTAAAGAAGAATTAAGTCTTCTTCATAAAAATTACACTGGAAGACCCACACCCCTGACATTCGCTGAAAATCTGACAATGGTTTACGGAAGAGGTAAAATTTATTTAAAGCGAGAAGATCTCTGCCATACGGGTGCACATAAAATTAATAATACGCTTGGGCAAATTCTGCTTGCAAAAAAACTCGGCAAGAAAAGAATAATTGCGGAAACGGGAGCAGGTCAGCACGGCGTAGCCGCAGCTACTGTCTCTGCAAAATTCGGGCTCAAGTGCGTTGTCTATATGGGCGAAGTTGATATGGAGAGGCAAAGCCTAAACGTTTTCAGAATGAAACTGCTTGGTGCCGAAGTTGTGCCTGTAAAGTCGGGAAGCAGAACTTTAAAAGATGCTACAAATGAAGCAATAAGAGATTGGGTTACCAATGTCGGCGATACGCATTATATAATCGGTTCGGTTGTAGGGCCGCATCCGTATCCGTTAATTGTTAGGGATTTTCAATCAATTATTGGAATAGAAACCAAAGAGCAGCTTTTTTCAGTTGAGGGAAGATTGCCGGATTATATTCTTGCTTGTGTCGGAGGAGGAAGTAATTCGATCGGGATATTTTATCCATTTATTAATTCTAAAGTAAAACTTATTGGTATCGAAGCTGCAGGATTAGGTTTAGATACGGATCAGCATAGCGCTACACTTTCTTTAGGTAAAGAAGGAATTTTCCACGGGATGAAAACTTACTTAATCCAGGACCAATTTGGACAGGTAGCTCCTGTTCATTCAATCTCTGCAGGATTAGATTATCCAGGAGTGGGTCCGGAGCACAGTTACTTGAAGGACGAATTACTGGTGGAATATGCTTCGATTACCGATGTGGATGCTTTGGAAGCAGCAAAACTTTTGTCAACATACGAAGGAATAATTCCGGCATTGGAAACGGCCCATGCTGTTGCTTATCTTAAATATCTCATGCCGAAAACGAAACCGGAAGATTTAATTGTAGTAAATATAAGCGGCAGGGGTGATAAAGATCTTAACACTATAAAAGATAGATTAAACGGGAATATGTAATTTCAATTAAGATATTAAAATAGGGAGCAGTATTGTCTTTTATATCGGATTATATTTTAGAAAAAAATCAGAAAAATGAGAAAGTACTTTCGATTTTTCTGACCAGCGGTTTTCCGCATAAGGAAACCTTCGTTCAACAGGCTGTAGATGTTTTAAATGCCGGCGCAGATATCCTTGAAATAGGATTTCCGTTCAGCGATCCGCTTGCTGACGGCCCGACGATACAGAACTCTTCCTTTGCAGCATTGCGGCAGGGGATAAATATTGAAGCTACGTTTTCTTTCGTTGAAGAAATCAGAAAAAAATCCGGCAAGCCTATCGTTTTAATGGGATATGCAAACCCGGTATTGAAATATGGCGCAAAAAAGTTTGCATCCGATGCCTCCCGCTGCGGAGTGAACGGAGTAATTATTCCCGATGTTCCTATCGATGAATATGAAAACTTTTTTGGCAATTCTTTCACTGAGCTGGATGTAATCCTTCTTGTAACTCCTACCACATCCGAAGAACGGATTAAAAAGATTGATGAATTGAGCAGAGGATTTCTCTATTATGTGAGCATGACCGGTACTACAGGAAAAAAAATTAAGGATAAAACTGAAATACGGAATCAACTGGAAAAAATTTCCGGTCTGATCAAAAAAAATCCAGTTTTAATCGGCTTTGGTATTTCAACTCCGGAAGATGTAAAAATGCTCTCACCCTTCTGCAGCGGAGTAATTGTCGGAAGTGCAGTTATTAAGACTCTGATGAACAGCAACGGCGATTATAAAAATTCAATAGCCCTTGTTAAGCGGCTTAAAGAGGCACTAGTTTAGAAGGAAAAAACATTTAAAAGGAATTCAACTGACTCTGCAAATCATTTCAATTTCTACTGCCGCATTTTTAGGGAGTTCACTAACTCCTATTGCACTGCGTGCATGTTTCCCTTTCTCTCCGAAAATTTTTTCAAGCAGCTCAGATGCACCGTTTGCTACTTCCGGCTGATTAGTAAAACCAGGTGCGCTGTTTACAAATACTGTTACTTTAACAATCCGTTCAATCCGATCTAAATTTCCGATTTCCCGTTTAACAGCGGCAAGACAGTTTAATATGCAGATTTCAGAAGCTTTCTTTCCTTCTTTTTCATTTAAGTCGTTGCCTATTTTGCCGGAATAAATCAAATCTCCTTTTACAGTCGGAATCTGTCCGGCGGTGAATACAAAATTGTTTGCGAATACTGCCGGTGCATATGCAGCCAGCGGCCTGGCAACTTCAGGAAAATCAAAACCAAGTTCTTTGACCCTCTCTTCTATCATCTTAACTCCTTGTTTTAGGAACTTTTAGTAAATTTGAAAAAGGTTTATGCAAAATATCAATTTATAAGGAAATTACATGTTGGAAAAAAAATTTGAAGATTTTGTTAATATAGTTAAAAGGCTCCGGTCTGAATGTCCATGGGATAAAGAACAGACAAATGATTCCATCAAAGCTGCTACAATTGAAGAAGCTTATGAAGTTGTTGAAGCAATAGATAATCAAGATTATAATGAACTAAAAAAAGAACTGGGTGATTTACTTCTGCATGTAATCTTCCATTCCGTAATTGCGGAAGAAAAAGGCAGATTTAAATTAGATGAAGTTATTGAATCCATACAAAGCAAATTGATTAGGAGACACCCGCATGTTTTCGGAGAAGTTCAGGTTTCGGGTGCCGAAGAAGTGAAAAAAAACTGGGAAGCTATTAAACTCAGTGAGGGAAGGAAGTCTCTTCTGGATGGTGTACCTAATGAGCTGCCGTCGCTGCAAAGAGCCTTCCGTATTCAGGAGAAAGCTTCTAAAGTAGGCTTTGACTGGGAAAAGAAAGAGGATGTATGGAAAAAAGTGATTGAAGAAATTGAAGAGATGCATTATGCTGAACAAAGAGCGAGAGAAAGAGAAGGAGAAGGAAAGGAAGATGAGTTTCATGCAAAATTGGAGAACGAGATAGGAGATGTATTTTTTGCTTTGGTTAATTATTCCAGGTTTCTGGGAATAAATCCTGAAAATGCTTTGCGCAGAACAAATAAAAAATTTATAAACAGGTTTAATTATATTGAAAAAAAGATTGCTGAATCAGGAAGGGAATTAAAGGATTCAACTTTAGCCGAAATGGATAAATTCTGGAATGAAAGCAAAACAATTTTCATAGATGAATAGAAATAGTTTTTATTTATCATGTTTTTCATAAGCATCGATAATATCCTTTACAAGCCTATGTCTCACAACATCTGATTTATCGAAATATACAAATCCCACTCCCTCAATCTTGCTCAATATTTCTCTCGCCTGAATTAAACCGCTTACAGTTCTCGCCGGCAAATCAATCTGTGTAATATCGCCGGTAATGATTGCTTTTGAGTTTGCCCCCAGTCTGGTAAGAAACATTTTCATCTGTATTGCCGTCGCATTCTGAGCTTCATCTAAAATGACGAACGCATTATTTAATGTCCTCCCGCGCATATATGCCAACGGAACTATTTCGATTGTTTTTTTCTCAATGTAGGATCTGAGTTTTTCGGATGGAATCATTTCATCAAGTGCATCATAAAGAGGGCGGAGGTAGGGATCGATTTTCTCCCTGAAATCTCCCGGTAAAAAGCCGAGACTTTCACCCGCTTCAACTGCCGGGCGCGCTAAAATTATCCTGTTGACTATTCCTTTTTTCAATGCAGAAACTGCCAGTGCGACTGCAAGATATGTTTTGCCGGTCCCGGCCGGACCAATAGCAAAGCATATATCGTTTTTACTTGCAGTCTCCAGGTACTTCTGCTGTCCCTGGGTTTTAGCTTTTACAACATCATTCTTCGTATAAAGAACTATAGAGTCATATTCTTTTTCCGATATAATCTCTTTTCCTTGAATAGTCAGGTCAAGGATAGTTTCAATATCCGATGTTTTCAGTGTTCCATTTGTATTTAAAACATAAGCCATCTCTTTAAAAACTTTTTCGATAGTTTCTACCTCTTCCTTAACACCTTTAATAATAATGTTGTCTCCGCGTACGGTTATTGATGAATTGAATCTATCTTCAAGCATTTTCAAATTTTTGTCATTCATACCGAGGAGTGAAAGCATATCGGTATTTTCCAAACTCATTCTTTTTTCAATCGCTGTCATCTGCTTCCTTCAGAATAAAAAAAGCCCTCATCATATAAATATGACAAGGGCATGAATTTAACAAACAAAAATAGTCAATAATCCGGACTGCTCGTTTATTGCACAGGAGCAGGCTTATAATTTGCTCTGGCTTTCTCGTATTTTTCTTTTTCTTCTTCAGATAATTGAGGAACTGTAAATACCTGCTGCGGATAAATTAAATCAGGGTCTTTAATTTTATCGCGGTTAGCTCTATAAATAACCGGCCATGCAAAGCCGTTTCCATAGTGCTGCGGTTTCCGAGCAATACCCCAGAGATGATCTCCTCTTACAACGGTGTATTCAATAGCAGTTGGTGCTTCAACCCATCCGTCGAGCGAACCCTGCATCTGCGTATGAACTTTGTCATAAAATTCAGGCAGAGCGCTAATTTTATTCATCTTAAGAGCATCAAGGTCTTTTTGCCTGTCGGCTTTAGGTCCTTCTTTTCTCCTAATTTTTCCGTCAAGTTCGGATACTGCATTTCTGAAGTTATCTACATCGGCTTTTGTCGCGCCAACTAATGCATATAATTCATTCATACAGTCTTCATAACTTTGAAGCTGGGTGCCTTTTAATTTTTCTACATCTTCACGTAAAGCATTAACATCTGCTGTCAAAGATTCCTGCTGGCTTCTGAGGCTTGCCATTTCGGCTTCCCATTCTTCTTCGGTCATTTCAACTTCTTCTTCTACTTCTTCTTCCATTTCTTCTACTTCTTCTTCTACTTCTTCCTCCTGCGCTAGAGTATTAACTGAAAAGAAGAGTAAGAGACTTAAAATTGCAACTAATAAATGTTTAAATTTCATAAAAGTGTCCTCCAATTTCTTTGATTTTTAATTTCGTTTATTTAGGAAGTTTTTCCAGATTGCTCTGAGCAGTTTCTTTATCCTGAGCGCATTTCTGGAGTTGAGCATTTTTCTCTGCCATTTCCCTCTCTAAATTTGCTCTTTCTTCTTTCAAAGAATTGGCTTCTTGTTCGAGTGCAGCGACTTCACTCCTAAGGTTATTCAATTCAGCCATTTGTGCCTCATCCACTCCTCCGCACCCACCTAACATACCCGCACTTACGGCAAAAGCTGCAATGACAACTGAATTTCCGACCATTTTGATTAACTTCATATTATAACCTCCCTAAGATTATTTTGTTTATAGGTTTACCGAAAAAGAATTTCTTTCTTAAATATAACTTCTACCCTCAATGGCTCTAAAACAGTTATATTGAATAGGTCATAATAAAATGACCTACCTATATAATAAATTCAGCTAAAAAATACAAGTTCTGCAATATTTTTTAAATAAATTCCTTGTTCTAAGTTACAATGCTAAATAAGCTTTCTGTCCACAAAACTTGTAAAATTGTTCCCTGCAAGGATAATATGATCGAATACAGGAATGTCAAGCAATTTCCCGGCATCAACTAGCTTTTTAGTAATTGTTATGTCTTCTTTACTCGGCTCGCAGTTTCCGCTCGGATGATTATGGACCAGTATAATGCTTGCAGAGCTGTTTTCGATAGCTGATTTAAATACTTCTCTTGGATGTACAACGCTGGAATTTAAATTACCAATAGAAATTGTTTCATACTTAATAATTTTATTTGCAGAATTTAAACATACAACTATGAATTTTTCTTTAAGCTCATCTCTTAGAATAGGTATGAAAATATCTGCAATATCCTGCGGCGAAGTAATTTTAGTTTCTGAAAACCATTTTAATTTTGATTGAATTCTTCTGCTTAGTTCAAATGCCGCATGCAGAGTTGCGGCTTTATCTCTTCCGATACCGTCAAACTTCATCAATGTAGATGCTGAAATGCATGCAAGCATTCCAAGGTTGGAATGCTTATTAATTAGTTCCTGTGAAAGTTCGATTACCGATTTCCCTTTTTTCCCGGTTCTTAATAAAATAGCGATCAATTCGGCATCTGTTAAATTCTGTGAACCGCGCATTATTAATTTTTCGCGGGGTCTGTCGTCCGGCGGAAGATCTTTTACTACAGCGATAATTCCTCCCTTGTTTAATCCTGAAGGTTATATTCCGGCTTGAAATTTATCTATCAATTCAAATTTGTCGTCTATGTAACGGATAATATTCAGGAACCTGTTTATCCTGTTTACGTTAAAAGATATATTATTATGAAATCCGGTGGCGGTAATGCCCGATTCCATTTTATGTTTTATCAGGATTCCGCTGCCGATGCTGTTCCGTAAAACAGTCAGCAGGTACTTTGCCGTGTCGTATCCGTAAAGAACATTTCTATTTGCATCGGTTTTTGTCAGCTTGTAAAAATTCCTATTTAATTCCTGATATTCCTGGCTGTTATAATCGATGAAGTAATCGGAGGAGAAAATAAGCTGGTTCGAAAAGCCTGATGAAGCTTTGTAGCCTTTAGCCAGAAGCCAATCCTGATCTCCATAAATCGAAACATCCAGCTTATTCTTGACAATTTCCGTAATAATCGGAACTGCATCAAGTTTGTTTGTAATCGGGATATAAATCCCTTCAAGTATTAAGGAATCTTTTGCAATGTTTGCTACTTGACCCGAAAAATCGTACGAGTTGCTTTTATAAGTTTCAACAGAGGTAATTTCTCCTCCGAGCTTTGAAAATTCCAAAATAAAATTATTTGATAAGGGAACCGAATAATCGTCGTTGGAAGTAAGCACCGCAATTTTTCTTTTGTTCTCAACATAAAAGATATATTGTGCGATAATTTTTCCCCTGATTCCAAAAGGAGGATTAGCCTGAAAGAAAAAATCATTTATTACAGTTAAATCAGAGTCTGTCGCCGTTGGAGAGATAATCGGGATTTCTATTCCTTTAAAGATTTCAAGGGCTTCTCTTACTTCGGTACTGAATACAGGTCCGATAATGCTTTTTAAAGCGAGTATTTTCTGGAATTCATCCTTTATTGTTTTTAACCTTTCTCCTCTCATTTGAGTGTCTCGTATGAGCAAACCGATTTTTTCTTGATGCACATTGTTGTACTCGGAAACAGCAAACTTGATCCCTCCTAGAATTTCCTTAGCCGCCGCAGAAGATTCACCGCTTATACTTCCGCTCAGCGGGAGCAAAACACCTATTAAATTCTCGGATGCAGATTGTTTTTTTAATTCCGCTATATTCTGATAAATATCTCCTGCTTCTTCTCTTTCGGCAGATCTTGGGAATACGCTTATTAATTCAGAAAAATATTTTTCGGCAGCCGGATAAATATTTTCCTGATAATACAGCTTCCCGAGAAGCAGAAGCAGAAACGGCTTTATTTTTTCCGCACCCTCAGATGAAGAAATTGAATCATTTAATGCTTTAATAAAATCGGGATCTATATAATTCAATGCTATTTTCTCTGCCGTAGCCTTGCCGTAATCAGTATAATAAGAGGATTCAGTTTTTAAGAGAAGCGAAAAAATTTCCTCAAATGCTTGTGAATAATCATACTGTTCCAGGAAAACTTTCGCCAAAGCCAGCTCTGCTTCTTCATAATATTTGCTTGAAGGGTATTGAACGAGAAAATCCTGCAGGACTTTTTCAGCTTCAGAATATTTTTGTATATCCCCCAATATTTTCCCTTTAAACACGATGGAAGCAGTAGTTTTCCCGCTGATATTTTTATCTTCTGAGAGTTCATTGAAAATTTTTAATGCCTCTTCGTAATTTTTGGTTTCATAGAGTGTCAATGCACGCTGGAATTCCGCTTCTATCTGATTGCTTAATCTGCCTTGAGCAAAGATTTGAGTAAGAGAAAGGACTAGTAGTAAGAGTAGTAACTTAGCCATCAGAAACCTTGTTCCCATTTAATAAAGAGGACGCATTTTTTTTCCCCTCAATCGCAAAATTATTTTGAGGATCAAGCTTTATAGCAATGTCAAAATAATCTAAGGCAGCTTTGGCTTTCTTCACCATTAAACAAGCCTCTCCCAGTTTGGTATAAGTATCGGATGAAGCTTCTTCTACCGACTCGATATATTTCAGGAAATATTTCTCTGCCTTAAGATAGTCCCCGAGCTTTAAATAAATTTTGCCTGCCCATTCGTATGTACCGGCTTCTCTCGGGTTAATTTTTATGGCTTTTTCAACCGGCAGCAAAGCATGGGCATACATTCCGAGATGATAATATGCAATTGAGAAGATTAAATTTAATTCCCAGAAATTCGAATAAATGACTTCGGCTTTCTTTGCATAAGCCAAAGCCTTTTCGTAGTTCTTTAATTCAATTTCAATTTTGGCAAGATAGATATACGCCTCATGACGCAGTTCTGTTTTTTCATCAAGATTGCTGAAATTTAAAAAATAAATTTTCGCATGCTCATATTCTTTAAGCATATAATGCGCATACCCCAAAAAAAATACGGCTATCGGCTCTTCTGCTTCCGGCAGATTGCTCAGCATTTCTATTGCTTCGTTCCACCTGGAGTTTCTGAGAAACAACTGCGATAGAGCCAATCTAATTTCTTTAGAGCCGGGATTTTTTTCAAGAAAAGATTTCAGCAGATCGATTGCAGGCTCAATTCTGTTAGTGTTTTCATACAGGTGGGATAAATTCAGGAATACTTCAGGGGAATCGGAATTTTCATCTATTAAACTCTGGTAGATCTGGATAGCATGCAAATACTTCCCCTGTTCCTCATACTGTTTTGCGACTTTTATCTTGTGGCCGAGCTGATATTTATTTTCCAAATTCTATTCCCATTCAATTGTAGAAGGAGGCTTAGAGCTGATGTCATACACAACTCTGTTTATTCCTCTAACTTTATTTATAATTTTGTTCGATACATCTGCCAAAAACTGATTATCGAATCTAAACCAGTCAGCCGTCATACCGTCCGTGGAAGTAACTGCCCTGAGTGCCAATACATTTTCATAAGTCCTTGAATCACCCATTACGCCGACCGACTGTATGGAAAGCAGTATAGCAAATGCCTGCCATATTTTATTATAAATTCCCGCATTGCGGATTTCGTTGGTAAAAATATCGTCAGCTTCTCGCAAAATATCAAGTTTTGCTTTTGTAACGTCGCCAATAATCCTTACAGCTAATCCAGGTCCCGGGAAAGGATGTCTTTCAAGAAATTCATCCGGGACATTTAATTCTTTCCCGATTTTCCTTACTTCATCTTTAAACAATTCTTTAAACGGTTCAATCAGCTTCAAATTCATTTTTTCAGGAAGTCCGCCGACATTGTGATGAGTTTTAATTGTTTGCGAAGCTCCTTTAACCGATTTAGATTCGATGACATCGGGATATAATGTGCCCTGCACAAGGAATTCAACTCCTTTATATTTTTTGCTTTCTTCTTCAAATACTTCTATGAATGTATTCCCGATAATTTTTCTTTTCTTTTCGGGATCGGTTACACCGCTTAAGTTAGCCAAAAATTTATCCGATGCGTTGATATGTATAACATTCAGGTCAAGCTTTTCCTTAAATAATTTTGTTACGTTCATACTTTCATTTTTTCTCATTAAACCTGTATCTATATGAACGCAAATAAGATTCTCACCAATTGCTTTTTTTACAAGAACGGCTGATACTGCAGAATCGACTCCTCCGCTTAATGCACAAATAGCTTTTGAATTATTTACACGTTCCTTTATGCTTTCAATATCTTCTTCAGCAATACTTTTAGCAGTCCAATCTCCTTTGCAGCTGCAGATTTCAAAAAGAAAATTCCGGATAATTTTCATTCCCTCCTGAGTGTGCATTACTTCAGGATGAAATTGAACTCCGTAAATATTTTTCTCTTCATTGGCTACGGAACAGACAGGCGAATGGTCGGAAATTGCGGTAATTGAAAAACCTTTAGGTACTTCGGTCAAATAATCGCCATGGCTCATCCATACAAACGAATTATTGCTGACGCCCTTCAGCAGGGGGGAGTAATTTGTAATTTTCATTTCGGCTTTCCCATACTCCCGGTTTGAAGCAGGTTCGACTTTTCCGCCGAAAACCTGGCAAATTAGCTGCAATCCATAGCAAATTCCTAAAACAGGGATGCCAAGCATTAATATTTCTTCTTCGATTACAGGGGCTCCGTTATCATAAACACTCATCGGGCCACCGGACAGAATTATCCCCTTTGGATTTAATTCTTTAACCTTATCGACCGAAATTGTGTGAGGGTATATTTCCGAGTATACGCTAGCTTCCCTGATTCTCCGCGTAATAAGCTGAGAATACTGGGCTCCGAAATCGATAATTAAAATTAATTCTTTATGAATGCTCAAGTTCTATTTTCCGCTTAAGATTCCCGGAATATTGGATTACTTGCTGACCATCGCTTTATATTCTTCGCTGCTCATTAAGCCGCTTAGATCATTTAAATCTTTGATCTCAATTTTTATCATCCATCCGAAACCATAAGGATCGGAATTTATGACCTCAGGACTTTCCGAAAATTCTTTATTTATTTCAACAACTTTTCCGCTGCAGGGCGCATAAATTTCGCTTACGGTTTTAACCGCTTCAATGGTGCCGAATGATTCTCCCTTTTTTACTTCTTTAAGGTTTGGGTCAATATCAACATAAACTACATCTCCCAATTCGCTTTGAGCATAATCGGTAATTCCGACAGTACCTATGCTGCCCTGAATGGAAATCCATTCATGGTCTTTGGTATATTTTACATTATCAGGGAATTTCATTTAAACCTCAATAGTTTTAGTTTAAAATTTGTGTACTGCAGTTTAAAATTTAAAATGATCCAAGAAAGCTGTATCAAAATTGCCGGTTAAGAATCTTTCATCTTCCAATACTTTAAGATGAAAAGGAATTGTGGTACTTATTCCTTCAATTATAAATTCCTCCAGCGCCCGCTTAGCCCTGGCAAGAGCATGTTCCCTG
>DAISZW010000001.1:0-7244 GCA_036824595.1 Ignavibacteriaceae bacterium | reverse complement strand
TATCCAAAAGGAACTCCATCGTGCCTGCACCCTCATAATTAATTGCTTTTGCGCCTAAGACGGCAGCTTCCCCAATTTCCTTTCTCAGCTCATCATCAATAGCTGGAGAAGGAGATTCTTCAATTAATTTCTGGTGTCTTCTTTGAACTGAGCAGTCTCTTTCACCGTAGTGATAAACCCGTCCGTGTGTATCTCCCATTATCTGAAATTCTATATGCCTCGGTTTTTCTAAAAATTTTTCGACATATACATCCGGGTTTGCAAAAGACGAATCAGCTTCCGACCGTGCCATTTGAAAAGCTTTTTCAAATTCCTTTTCCTCCCATACTATTCTCATTCCTTTACCTCCTCCGCCGGCGGAAGCTTTTATAATAACAGGAAATCCGATTATATGCGATATTTTCCTTCCTTCTTTGGCATCTTTAACAATTCCGTCGCTTCCGGGAATAACAGGCACTCCGCCTTTCTTCATTGTTTCTTTAGCATACGATTTATCTCCCATGGCGTTAATCATCTGGGACGAAGGTCCGATAAACTTTAAACCTGATTCCGCGCAGATTTCCGAAAAGCTGGCATTTTCCGCAAGGAATCCGTAGCCGGGATGTATTGCATCGGCTCCGGTTATATGGGCGGCAGAAATTAACAGAGGAATTTTTAAATAACTGTCTTTACTTTGGGGAGGACCGATGCAGACTGCTTCGTCTGCAAAAGTCACATGAAGTGATTCACGATCTGCCTCCGAATATACGGCTACAGTTTTAATTCCTAGTTCCTTGCATGTACGAATTATTCTTAAAGCTATTTCGCCGCGATTGGCAATCAAAATTTTTTTAAACAAATCCTCAACCTTTCGGAATATCAGCTTGCTTCAAGTAAAAACAAAGGTTGGTTATATTCTACCGGTCTCCCATTCTCAACTAAGATCTTCACTATTTTACCCGTTACATCGGTTTCAATTTCATTCATTAATTTCATGGCTTCAACTATACAAAGAACTGTCCCTGTCGTAACATAATCGCCGATCTGGACGTAAGGATCGGCATCCGGGGCAGGTGCACGGTAAAAAGTCCCGACTATAGGGGACTTAATTTCATGAAGATTTGTTGATTGTTTCTCCTTTTCTAAAGCAGTTTCGGAGGGAATTTGAACTTTGGTTTGTTCGGCACTGATTGAATGGGCCATAATTTGCGGATGAGTGGTTTCTTGAGTCCCTCTTATTTTTTTAGCTATTTTTATCCGAAAACCATTCTCCTCGATTTCAATATCTGTTACACCAGTGGAATCCAATATTTTTACTAGCTTTTTAATCAGGTTTAAGTCCATTTTATACCTTTAAACTTTATGATTTTACTCTCTCTACATATTCCCCGGTACGGGTATCAACTCGCACAGTATCTTTTTCATTAATAAATAAAGGAACATTAATTGCAGCACCGGTTTCCAATTTTGCCGGTTTTGATGCATTTGTGGCTGTATCACCCCTAAAGCCCGGTTCAGTCTCTACAACCGTTAAATTAATAAAAATAGGTATCTCAACATTTATGATTTCATCACCATTGAAAAGAATTTCGACTTCGCTGCTTTCTTTTAGGAAATTAACTCCATTACCAAAGAAGTGGATAGGAACATTAATTTGTTCGTAATTTCCGGTATCCATACAGACAAGAAAATCTCCTTCTCTATACAAATATTGGTATTTTTTCCGTTCGACCCGAACTATATCAATTCCTTCACCGGCTCGGAAGGTATTTTCCAAAACTCTGCCTGTCTTAAGATTTTTAAGAGTAGTTCTTACAAATGCACCCCCTTTACCCGGTTTTACATGAAGAAAATCTACAATAGAATAGAGATCATTTTTAAATCTTATAATTAAACCATTACGAAAATCGGATGTGTCCGGCATAGACCCGCAACTTAGGTGAATAAAAATAGGTCAAAAAAATAGAGATACAAGGTCTGAAAGTCAAGAAACTGAAATTCACATTTTTTATAAATTATTAAAATAATTAGGTATTTTTTAGTCAAATCTTTAATAAAAGTGTGTAAAAAATCATAATTTTTGATTTTTTTAAAATGTGCTTTAAATAAAAAATTAAACAGTTTTTTTATTTCATATGAATTAAAAGAAGTTCAAATTTCCCCGTTCTTTATACATAAAGCTGATGGGACTTATTTATTGTTTGTCCTTTATGAAATTTGTAAATATTTTTTAATTCACGAAATAATAAAGAGTAAGAATGTTTGAATATGTCGGTGCACTGCATATGCACTCAATTTACTCGGATGGTTCCGGGGAAGCTAAAGATATAGCAAAGTTTGCATCGGAAGTCGGTTTAGATTATATAATTTTAACCGACCATAATACACTAAGGGCATTGAAAGAAGGTTATGAAGGATGGTATAATAATACGCTTCTTTTAGTCGGATGTGAAATAAACGACCGTCAGAATAAGAATCACTACCTTGCTTTTGGAATTAAAGAAGCTTATTCAACCAGGCTTTCTGCGGAAGAGTATGTAAGAAGAGTCCGTGAAGACGGCGGAATAGGGTTTATTGCTCATCCCCATGAAAAACGTACACACATGAAAGAACATCCGCCTTATCCGTGGATTGACTGGGATGTTGATGGTTTTACAGGAATTGAAATATGGAACCATATGTCTGAATGGATGGAAAACCTGAATGAGCAGAATAAATACCAGTCTTTTCTGCATCCGCTGAAAACCATTTCGGCACCGAACAAGAAAACTATTGATATTTGGGACAAGCTGAACCTAAAAAAACGTGTAGTCGGGATCGGGGGAGTTGACGCTCATGCCCATAAGTACAACCTTCTCGGGTTTTTAGAAGTTGAAATTTTTCCGTACAAAGTGCTTTTCAAATCAATAAGAACCCATATCCTTACCCAGGAAGAAATAAAAAAAGGTAGGAGCAGTGATGCAGTGGAGCGGGCAAAAAAAATTATTTACGATTCTTTCGAGAAGGGATTATGTTTCATTGGAAATGATTATCATGCCGAATCAAAAGGATTTAGATTTTTTGCACAAGCCGGTAAAAAAATATATAATATGGGGGATACAATTGACAAGCATGAAAAAATAAAACTAACTGTTTTAGTTCCCTCCGTAAAAGGAGAAATCAGATTGATCAGGAACGGTAAACAGATTGATTCAGTTGAAAATCATGAAGCTGAATTTGTAGTATCCGCTAAAGGGACATACAGAGTAGAAGTATACTTAAACGACAAAGCCTGGATATTTTCGAATCATATCAGAATTGGGATATAAATTAAGGCTAAGATAGGTTAAATTTTACCATCCACCGCCACCACCACCTCCACCACCTCCTCCGGACGAACCTCCTCTGCCTGAGCTGGATCCGGGTGCAGTTGATGAAGAGGAAACAGCGCTTGAAAAGGAGCTGCTGAAGGATGAAGCAAAACTTCCCACGGCTACACTTGTCCAGCTGGTTCCCGAATACCATGCAGGTGAATATCCTCTTTCTATTGCGGCTTTTTCAATTGTAGAAGAAAATTTTTCCGCCCATTCCTGTTCTACATCCAACGCTAAAGCATAAGGGAGATATTTTTCAAAAGTTTCGGTTGTTTCTTCTGCGGGTGTTATATAATTAAGCCTCTCCTTTTCAGCAACAGAAAGATATCTTTTAAATCCTTCTATTCTATCCAAAACTTTTCTGCCCAGCAACGTAGGAGCTTTAAGCAGATTATAGAACAGAATATTTATTAAAAACATTCCTGCTAAGCTGAGAATCATTAGAGGTGAACTCAAAGTGTATAAAAAATAAAGACCGACAAACTCCCCGATTATAAATGGGATTGCAAACAGCGTTATGAAAATAGCGCTGCCTATTATTGTAAATTTTACTCTTTTACCTGAAATAACATTCTGCCAGCTTTTAAAAACCATTAAAACCAAAAAAGATATGCATGTAGTCCAAACTAAAAGCCAGATTAAAATAAAAATCCCTTCAATCTCACTTAAAAGGAATGCCGAAATAATAAATAAGATCGAAAAAATTGCACCGAAAATAAAATATTTTCTATTGGTATTAAAAAAAGATCTCTCATAGCTGTTCTTTAATTCTTTTTTCAAAGACCGGATTGCTTCTTCGAAGACTTTATGATTTGCATTGCTAAGTACCAGCTCAAGATCTTCTTTATCTGCCGTTGTATCAGAATTAGTTTTTGATTCTATTGCCGTAGCAATCATTGAAGAAACTTTTCTTTTAATAAAATTACCCGTAGCTGAATGTTTTTTAAATTCCGATAAAGCTTGTTTTAATTGAGGTGAATTGCTGTCCTTAGAAAATATTAATTTTTGAGCAATCTTTTTTTCATCCGCGCTTAGAGCTGAATGATCATTCTTTTTCCTTGTCAAGACGAATTTATCGTCTTCTTCCTTGATTGTAAAATAACCTTTAACTGCCATATTTATTAAAGCTGATGCGAAAGTTTTATTATCAAAGCCCATCCGGTTAATAAATCTTATTGATGCAGGGGACAAATTATCAGGCGGATTATACAAAGGTATAATTGTCTCTTTTGCAGGATCTTTTCCAACGCTCCGCCAGGTGAAAAAATAGTAAAGGAAGATAATTACTAATCCAAATATGCCGCCTATTCCGTCAATGTTATCATTAATAAAATAACCGAATTTCTGAGTGTCTGAAGGTTCGTTAACAACTTTTTTTGGGAATTCCAGAACGATTGTTAATCCTTCTCTTTCCCAAAGAGTACCTGAAGTTTTGTACTCCACCTTTCCAGGGGATAAAAAATTAGATTTAAGATTGCTTGCAGTTGATCCGGCAGGACCTGTATAACCGTAAAATTTAAGCTCTGTAGAAGTAATATATTCCGGAAGGGTAATAATTGCGTAAGCTTCATCAATCTGGAAATCCCATCCGTTCCCTGTTACATTCCAGTATAATTCATCGTAAATATCAAAAAAACCAATCTGCCTGTCGGTTTTGTAGCTTATTTTATAAGTGTATATTCCCGGAGTTAAATAAACATTTTCATTCCCGATATAAATTCTTATTCCGTTCGATATTTTTTCTGTATGATAGTCTTCAATGATTCCGTTTCTTTTTATTTCAAGAATATCCATATCAACGGTAAAATTATTTCCCGATTTATCTTTATAATTAGTAGGAAAATCCCTGTAAATGCCGCGTTTTATTTTATCTCCCATCGCCGATACTTTGATGGTTTCGGAAACAATCATTGAAGCATCTTTTTGAATATTGATATCGCTGTGGAAGGATAATATTTTTTCTATGTCGTTTTGAGAGAAAGATGAACTTAAGGGCAGGATAAAAAACAAAAGTATCTTAAGACAGCTGTTCTTCGTTCTCATTTAAAATCTACTTTTGTTGATTCTCTTTCGGATGTCAGGGTAATTTCAAAAAATTCTTCCTTTCTAAAATTAAATACTGAAGCAATAAGCATGCTCGGGAAAGATTCAACCCTGATGTTGTAATCCCTAACCGCTCCGTTATAATATCTTCTGGCAAATTGTATCTGGTCTTCTATTTCCGACAATTGATTTTGAAGGCTGAGAAAATTCTGGCTGGCCTTCAGCTCGGGATAATTTTCAGCAACCGCAAAGAGATTTTTAAGCTCTCCGGATAAACCCGATTCCGACTTCGATTTTTCACCAGGTGATACAGCCTGCATTGTTCTTACTCTCAAATCAGTTATCTTTTGGAATAATTCTCTTTCATGACTGCTGTAGCCCTTCACCGAATCGACAAGGTTTGGAATCAAATCATGCCTTCTTTTCAACTGGACATCAATTCCGCTCCATGCCTCACTAATAATATTTTTTCCCTTAATAAAGCGGTTATAGCTTATAATAAACCAGAGCGGAAGAAGAAGCAGAATAATCGGAATTAAATAGTACAATTTTTATTTCCCATTAATAAAGTTAATAAACCCAGTAGGAAATTTTGGAAAATTACTAAACAAATGCTACAAATTTTTAGAAAGTGCCGAATTGAATGGAAGAATAGCCATACTTATACCTGATTTTATTTATGGCGTCTATTGCTCTTGCACGCTTGGTATAAGTGTCGTCAAAGAGAAATTGCTGTTCGGAGCTGGTAAGAAAATTTGTCAACCGGATGCCTACCAGTCTTATTGCGACTCTTCTTGTGTATGATTTCTCAAACGAGGTTTTAATTGTATTGTAAATGACCGCAGGATCATCGGTATGCTTTATTGTTTTTGCTTTTGTTAACGTTTTGAAATCCGAGTAGCGCAGCTTGAAAGTAATTGTGGAAGCAATCCATTTATTTTCTTTTAACGATTGGGACAGCTTTGCAGCAAGATTAAAAAGTGTTTCTTCAATCTTATTAATTGAAAGAACATCATTCAGAAAAGTAGTTTCGTGAGAGATGCTTTTTTGTTCTCTTTCCACGGATAAATATTCAGTCCCTCTGCCGTTTGCTTTTTCCCATAAATCGGTACCGTATTTCCCGAATGCAGTGGTAAAATAATCTTTAGGCAGTTCCGTAATTCCTCGTATGTAGTAAATTCCTCTTTCATTCAGGCTCTTTAAAGTTACTTTGCCCACACCGGGAATAACCTGCACCGGTAAAGGCGAAAGGAATTTTTTTTCTTCACCATGAGCAACATAAGTAATACCGTTCGGCTTATTAAAGTCGGATGCAATCTTTGCAAGAGTTTTATTTGTGGCTATGCCTATTGAGCAGGGGAGTGATAGATTAGAATTAATTTCCTTTTGAATTCTTGAAGCAAGCAGGGGATAAGGCCCGAATATATGTTCACAGCCTGTAAAATCGATATAAAATTCATCAATAGAAGCCTGCTCTAAAACCGGCGCATATTTGCTTAAAAGTTTCTTTACTGCTTTTGAGTAACGGACATATTCATCGTAATGCCCGTGGAGGTAAATTCCCTGCGGGCAGAGCTTAAATGCTGTTCTGATCGGCATTGCGGAATGGAGCCCGAATTTTCTCGCTTCGTAGGAGCATGCCGCAACTACACCGCGTCCGTGCGGATCGCCGCCCACAATTACCGGCTTGTTTTTCAGTTTAGGATTCATAATCCTTTCAACCGAAACAAAGAAAGTGTCCATGTCGAGATGGAAAATCGTACGCATAGCCTCAAGTAAAAAGTCAAAAGTAAAAAGTAAAAAGTGAAGAAATTTTCATACTAGTATCACTCCAATACAGCATTTCATTCAACATAGGCTAATCTCGCT
>DAISZW010000316.1:0-2204 GCA_036824595.1 Ignavibacteriaceae bacterium | reverse complement strand
CTCTATCTTGTGCACGGCTGGGGAGAAAATGAAAACGGATGGTCGGTTCAGGGGCACATGGCAAATATTATGGATGGATTAATCGAATCCGGAAAAGCCGTTCCTATGATAATTGTAATGCCCAGCGGCGATATTCAAACAAATTCCGATATTCGTAAAGCCTCCGGCGATATTACGAAAATTTATATTAATGATCTTATTCCGTTCATTGATAAAACCTTCCGCACATATACCGACAAACAGCACAGAGCTATGGCGGGACTATCCAGAGGCGGCTTTCAAACATGTATGACTGTCCTAAACAATATGGATAAATTTGCCTGGATGGGAACGTTCAGCGGATTTTTCGTGCGCGGAGGAGCCGACAGTCTGCAATATGCTTTCAACGGTGCCTTCAAGGATGCTGCCGCTTTCGACAAGCAGATAAACCTGTTTTTCATCAGTACAGGGACTGAAGAACGCAGTCCAAAGGAATTGGTTGAAGCCCTCAAGGCTCACGGCATTAAGCATATTGTTTTCCATGAATCTCAGGGCACTGCCCATGAATGGCTTACCTGGCGCCGTGCACTCAATGAATTTGCTCCGAGATTGTTCAGATAAACTTTTTAAAGTAAAGAATCCCCGCATCCATTAAAGGGGATTCTTGACTTAAATATTAATAATAAATGCTGAATCCAAATATCATAGCAATGAATCAACAACAAAATAGTGAATGGAATATCTTTTCCCGTCTGGTTTATCAGCAGCCTGTCCCGGCTGAATTGGATTATTTTCACGCTGAACAATTTTATTTTCGCAGCTCATTAAACTTTATAAATTTTCTCCCTGTCAAATTACTGTAAATTCTGTATTGCTACGAAGAAATAACATACCAAGCATCTTTTCTAATTATAAATCCAAAGCAGGGCAGAATGAATAAATACTATACAATTATAATTATTCTTTTATTAAACAGTATAAAAATATTCTCACAAAATAATTCTATTACCGGACAGATTTTTAATTCAGAAACAAAAAAGGAAGCTCCTTTTGCCAACATAATTATTCTTTCACGTGTAGTTGAGACCCCATTGAATGATGCTCAAAATACATTTGTTAAAGGCGATGCGGCTGATAAAGACGGCAGATTTACTATAAGGAGTTTATCACCAGGTAAATATGTTTTGAAGATAAGTCATATTGGTTATAAAACATTTTATAAGCCTTTTGATATTAATAAGAGTCATGTTGATGAAGGGAAAATTTTTTTGATACCCGATAGTTTGGAAATAGAAGAAGTTCAAATTATAGAGAAAATTCCCCCTGTGGTGGTTAAAGAAGATACAATTGAATTTAATTCCAATGCTTTTAAAACAAATAAAGATGCAGATGCTGAACAGCTAATTTCAAAGATGCCGGGAATTACAGTTCAGGATGGCAGAGTGCAGGCACATGGCGAGGATGTAAGAAAAGTTCTGGTAGACGGCAGACAATTTTTTGGAGAGGATCCCAGAGCAGTACTAAGAAACATTCCGGCCGAAATAATTGATAAGATTCAGGTGTTTGATCAGCAAAGCGAGCAGGCACAGTTCACCGGCTTTGATGATGGTAATACAAGTAAAACTGTAAACCTTATTACAAGGATGGGTTTCAGAGAAGGAATTTTCGGCAGGCTTTCCGCAGGATATGGCGATGAAGAGAGATACCGGATCGGCGGAAATGTTAACATCTTTAATAAAGATCAAAGAATCACACTGCTTAGTCAAATCAACAATGTTAATGAACAAAATTTTTCAATTGATGATATTCTTGGTGTAATGGGTGGCGGAAGAATGGGAATGAGAGGAAGATTCATGGGAGGTGCTCAATTATTTTCCGGAATGGCAGGGGGAATGCGCTCAATGGGAAACTTCAGGGGTGGTCCTATGTCTGATTTTTTTGTAAATACTTTAAACGGCTTGTCAACTACTAAAGCTTTTGGTGTTAACTATTCCGATGTATTTGGAGAAAAATCTGCTTCCGATTCGATACCGCCTATGCACAGGAACCCGGGTTTTCGATTTCCGATGCGTGACTTTGATATACCTGAAGATAAAAATGGAAATAGGCTTGACATAACCAGCAGCTATTTCTTTAACAATACTAACAGCAATGCAAAAACTTTTACGAGCAGAGAATATTTTCTTACTCAAAATGAAGGTCAAAATTATAATGAAGAAAATATT
>DAISZW010000156.1:0-7980 GCA_036824595.1 Ignavibacteriaceae bacterium | reverse complement strand
TTAAAAGAAATTGATATTGCTTTCCTTCCGATGAATCTGCCCTATACAATGACTCCGGAAATGGCCGCTGACGCAGCAAGATCTTTTAAACCAAAGATCATGTATCCGTATCATTTCGGCGAAACAGATTTATCGAAGTTTACAGAATTAATGAAAGAAGAAAAAGATATTGAAATCAGACTGAGAAAAATGAAGTAATAAAAATCTATTAGAAAAAAACATTTTAATTCTAAAACTACCGCTGACATTTTCTGCTATTTCAATTTCTCTTTACATATTCTATTTAAATAGGATGACGGCGATAAGACCTGATTGCCAATTAATTATTTTGACATTATATTAGTTCAAGTCAACAAAAACATTAGGGAAAGGGGACAAAGCTCTCGTGTATTTTCCCATGCATTCAAGAAAATTAACTTAATTAAGGACCTAAATAATTTCCAGCAGGTTCATTAAAATGAAAAATAAAACAATAAAAGAAATTACACGCCTGATTTTTTCTGCATTAATTTTCCTTTCCGGGTGCAAACAAGATTCATCTGTTATTAATCCTGTAACAAAAATATTCAGCAGCGGATCCTCGGGGAACTATTCAATCACAAATGAACAAGTCCTTATAGTCAGGAATTTTATGGGGTCAGTAATGGTTAATGGCGAAGGAACGGCACATCCTGCAGTACGCTGGTACATTTATAAAACAGCTGAGACAGAAACTGAAGAACAAGCTAATAGTTACTTCGCTCTTCTCAATCCTTCATTTGAAAAGCTGAACGACACGGTGATTGTAACGTTAACTGGTCCGGGAGAACTTCGCGTCAGGGGAATGCTGGAACTGGATATCTCCTATAATATGAAATGTGTGGTAGAATATTCCCTTAGAAATACTTATGTATCCCAGCTCGATGGATCACTGTACATACAAAGTACATCAAACGTGGATGTAATGAAACATAACGGATCATGTGAGATTTCGTGCATAGAAGGAAACGTTTCGGTGGAAACTGCGATTCCATTTGAAGGTTACTGCAGGGTTACAGTTCAAACGGGGGATATTTTAATTACCATACCTTCCAATACTTCTGCAGAAGTTTACGCAAAAAGCAAAAATGGTTCGGTTTACCAGGAAGGGCTTACATTTACAAATATCCAGCAGAACGAAAATTCAATAATCGGAACACTCGATTCAGGCATGGGGGAAATCAGGGCTGTAACAGGATCGGGAAATATTCAGCTGAAGGGATTCTAAACAGGACTTAGGTCTTCTGTTAACGGGGCTGACTAAAAAGTAATTTTCAATTTAAAGATCTGCGTAAATCTGCCTGCTCGCCTCGCGGCGAAGCCGAGGGCTCGCCTCGTCTCCGACGAGTCGGAGCGGACCGGCAAGGCAGGTCAGTTTAAAATCTGCGCTGTCAGCGTTCTATTTTAAGAATAATTATTACTTTTTAGCCAGCCCCTTGGATTTCTAATTTTGAAATATGTTTTATAGTTTTAGATTATCCTAATATTCTAAAATCTAAAAATGAAGATTCTCCAGGCGCTTCAGAAGTATTTCGGATTCAATTCCTTCCGTCAGGCGCAGCAGGAAATAATTGAAGCAATAATTAAAGGAAAAAACGTTCTTGCTGTTCTCCCCACAGGTGCCGGGAAATCAATCTGCTATCAAATTCCCGCTCTTGTATCTGAAAATTTTTCCATAGTCATCTCTCCTCTTATTGCATTAATGAAAGACCAGGTGGATGCTTTAAATAAAAATGAAACCATCGCAGCTTTTATTAACAGCACAATGGAATTCTATGAAACTGAAAAAGTCCTTCTGGATATTTCTTACGGAAAAATCAAACTGTTATATGCAGCACCTGAAAGGCTGGAAAGCGTCAGCTTTGCGGAAAGAATAAAAAAACTGAATCCTGAATTTCTTTTTGTAGACGAGGCACACTGCATAAGCGAATGGGGGCACAGCTTCAGGCCAAGCTATAGAAAAATTAATGAATTCGCCCGGTTTATAGGAATAACAAAGATCTCAGGGTTTACCGCAACAGCAACTCCCGAAGTGGTTTCGGATATTGTTACACAGCTTAATTTAAAAGACCCGCAGATTTTTGTAAGAGGCTTTGAACGGAAGAATCTCAATTTATTTGTTATTCTTTCCAGAAAGAAAAAAGAGAAAGTGCTTGAACTTATTTCAAGGTATAAAACTCCGGCAATAATCTACACCGCTTCAAGAAAAAATGCCGAAGAAGTGAACGAATATTTGATAATGAACAGGATTAATTCCGCTTATTATCATGCAGGATTAGCACCCGAAATAAGAAGAAAAGTCCAGGAAGATTTCTTAGGCGGACAATTGCCTGTTATAGCTGCAACAAATGCATTCGGAATGGGAATAGACAAAAAGGATATCCGGCTTATAATTCATTACAATACTCCCGGATCAATTGAAAATTATTACCAGGAAATCGGACGCGCTGGAAGGGACGGAAAAGAATCATATATATTTCTGCTCCACGACGATCAAGATATTAACATTCAAAACTATTTCATCTCTAACAATCATCCGGATAAAGAACTCATTCATTCAGTCTATAATGCTGTCTGCGATTACGGCCGTATAGCAGAAGGAATGCAGCCGGATAAAGAAATTCCGATCAATATTGATTTTATTTCGGCAGCCGCAAAACGGGAAGTAAATAAAGGAATCCTTAATTCATCGTTGAAAATTCTAGAATCGGGCGGATATCTAAAATTACTATCCGAGTTTGATAAAAAAACTTCCATGCAATTTAATATCGGAATAAACAACTTAAGAGAGTTCATTAAAAAAACGACAAACAAAAGAGTGAAAGATGTTACTATTCTTATTTTAAGAGAATATGGAAGCTCATTATTCAATCGGGCCGTCCAGATTTCAATTGCCAATCTTTCTGCACAATCAGGATTGGATGAGACTGAAATAGATGAGTCATTGAATCTACTGGATAATTTAGGCATACTCTCGTATAACAAAATGACCGCGAAGGAAAGCATTCTGCTGCTGCAGCCGAGAGTAAATTCTAACCATCTTATACTGGATTATAAAAAAATTAATGAGGCATACATATATCTTCAAAAAAAACTGGATACAATGATTGATTATGTTTACAGCAATGACTGCAGGTTTAAATTCATTTTAAAATACTTTGGAGAAGAAACCAAAGATTATAAGTGCGGAAAATGCGATAAATGCATAACCATAGAGAAGCTCCCGGAAGCAACGGTAATTTATATAAAAGAAGTTATACTGAGGACTTTATACCAATCAATAAACGGAATAAATGAAACAGTTCTGATCCGGATTATAAGGGGAACGGGGAAACGGGAGACATATTTGAAATGGAATACGTTCGGAATTTGCGGCAACTATGAAAAAAATGAACTGCTCATAGTGCTGCATGAGATGATTTCTGAAAATCTAATTAAAAGGAATAACTATAACAAAAAAATAATTGAGCTCACAAACGACGGGTTTGAAAAGCTAAAAAATGACGGATTAATTGAAGATCATGCTGTTCAAGATCTCAATTATGAAGAAAATTTAGAGCTGTTTAACCTGCTTAGAGAAGCAAGGAAAAAAGCTTCGATGAAATTTATGCAGACAGGTAATTTAATTTGTTCAGACGAAATCCTCAAAGAAATTGCGACTCAGAAACCAAAAACAAAAGATGAAATCCTGTCGGTAAACGGATTTAACTTACGGATGTTTAACAAGCTTGGAAATGAATTCCTTGAAATCATCAATAATTTTTCGGGATCAACTGGGAAAAATGATAGTGGTGAAACCGCAAATATTAAAAAGTCAATTCCGGAAAATATAATGGAGACTTACAAGCTTCTTTCAAAAGGCTACCAGCTTAAAGATATTGCATCTCTACGAAAGCTTTCCGAACCGGTTGTTTCTATGCAGATCGAAACAATCCTCCAATACGATCCGGAAGTAGATGTGAGCTTTTTATTTCCTCCAAGTATGCTTGATAAATTAACTAGCGAAATAAAAAAAGGGTATATTAATTTAAAGGATTTGAAGAATCGTTTAACGGAGGATATCAGTTATCCGCTGATAAGAATTGCAGCGGCAAAATACAAGGCTTCACTTACAAATGAAAGATTTACTTCCCGCCTTCTTTCTTCAGCGAATCAAGATAAACTATAGTTTTGTTGAAAAAATCCATCCATCGCTCCTGATTTTCATTGTAGTAGAGAATGGTTTCTTCATATTTTTTCTGAGAAACATTATGCTTCCGGAAAATTGCTGTTTTCACAGAATCCGGCAGTGCTTCTTTACCGTTTTCATCAGGCTTGTAGTTTGATGCGGAAACCGATGAATCTTGAGCAAAAAGCATCTCAGTGTAGATCTTGATCATTTTTTCCTGTTCAACAGGTTCTTTTTCGGAGCAGGAATAAAAAAGAATCCCGGTAAAAAAAATGAGGATAATAAAAGATGAGAACCGTTTAAAAAACATAGAGCCGCTATTTTATCTTTTTGCTTGCTTCAAAAAGAATCCGTTTTTCTTTTTCAGTAAGATTTTGATAACCGGACCGGCTGATCTTATCGAGGATTTTATCGATGTCTTCCTGAGAAATAGTATCCTTTTCTTCTTTTATTTCATAAAATTTTGCTTCTTCCGGTTCTTCTTTCTTTTTCATGCGGTTTTTAAAACCGCCGAAAGGATTAAAAGGTTTCGCAGTTCTGTTGTGCGGAGTTTTTTTGAAAAGGTATTTTATTTCAGCATCGGTACGGGGATCGAACATGATAAAAATAAATCCGGCCAGTGCGCCTCCTAAATGTGCCAGATGAGCAACGGTTGTAGCAGCACTGTCAATGGCAAAAATTTCGATTAAAATAAAAAAAGTGATCAGGTATTTTGCTTTGACAGGGAAAAGGAAATAAAGGAATATATACCTATTCGGGAAAACCATTCCAAAAGCCACAAGTACTCCAAATATGGCACCCGATGCTCCGATTGTAGGAGCATTGCCTCCAGTTAAAATTGGAGAAAGAACGAGATGGAATATTCCCGCAGCGATTCCGCAAAGCAAATAATAATACAGAAATTTTTTGGATCCCCACATATTTTCTATTTCCATCCCAAACATCCAGAGGCTGAACATATTGAAAAATATATGCGCGAAACTTCCGTGCATGAATTGATAAGTAATAAGCTGCCACGGATAGAAACTTGCACCACCAATTCCTTCAAGCGGTATAAGAGAAAAATATTTCATTATTACATCAGAAAAGGAGTAACCGGAACCAATTCCGACCTGTTCTCCGAAAATCTGAATAAAGAAAACCACACCGTTAATGATCAGCAGGTTTTTAATAACAGGCGGAAAAAAACTAAATCCAAATCCGCCAGGCCTATAATAATTACTCACTTATTTTCCTCGTATACAAATAATAACAAAAAAAATAATACTCATATAAATTAACTGCAGGAACATCTATGATTGATGACAATGATAACATCATGAATTGCTGAGAGCAGCAACACCGGGAAGAATTTTACCTTCCAGAAATTCCAGCGAAGCTCCTCCGCCCGTTGAAACGTGTGAAACTTTATCTTCCAGCCCGGCTTTGCTAATTGCTGCTGCAGAATCGCCTCCGCCGATAATTGTTTTTGCTCCTTTTTCTGTGGCTTCCACTAAAGCTTCAGCAATTGCAAACGTGCCTTTGTTGAAATTATCCATTTCAAATACACCCATAGGACCGTTCCAAACAACAGTCTTCGACTTCAGCAATTCTTCTTTAAATAATTTAATTGTTTCAGGCCCTATATCCAACCCCATTTTATTTGATGGAATGCTATCTGCCTTAACTATTTGAGATGGAGATTCATTTTTAAATTCTTCCGCAACAACTACATCAACAGGCAGAAGAAATTTAACATTAGTTTTTGCAATTTTGTCAAGCAGCTCTTTTGCTAAAGATATTTTTTCTTCCTCTAATAAAGATTTCCCGATCTCTTTCCCTTGTGCTTTAAAAAATGTAAAGGCCATTCCCCCGCCGATGATTAAAGTGTCTACCTTATTTAGAAGGTTATTTATGACATCAATTTTGCCGGAGATTTTAGCACCGCCAAGGATTGCGCAGTAAGGACGTTCAGGATCAGAAACGGCAGAGTCTAAATAATCTAGCTCCTTCTGCATTAAATATCCCGCAGCATTCTGCTTAATAAATTTCGTGACGCCTTCAGTTGATGCGTGTGCACGGTGCGCGCTCCCGAATGCATCATTTACATAGACATCGCCTAATTCGGCTAACTGCTTGGCAAATGAGGGATCATTTTTTTCTTCTTCTTCATGAAAACGCAGATTCTCAAGCAAAACCACATCACCTGGAGACATAGCGGCGACCGTTTTTTTCACTTCCTCGCCGATGCAATCCGGAGCAAGTTTCACCTCTTTACCCAGAAGCTCTCCCAATCTTTTTGCTGCAGGTTTCAGGCTGTATTTCGGATTAGGCTTTCCTTTAGGTCTCCCCAGGTGGCTCATTAGAACTGCTTTTCCTCCGCCGGAGATAATTTTTTTTATTGTCGGAAGTGAAGAAGTAATTCTTATATCATCGGTGATATTCAGGTTCTCATCCAGCGGAACGTTAAAATCAACCCGGACCAGCACACGTGAATTTTTTACATTAAGATTTTCAATGGATAGTTTTTTCATTTTTCCCTCACTAAAATCTTTAAATTTTTTCCGCAAAGGCGGGATAAAGTAGATTTAATTTAAATTACTGCAGGTGCTGGAGAAAAGACGAAGCAGTCAAACTTCGTCTACTCCAAATAATTTATGCTTTAGCTATCTTCATTAAAAGATCAACCACCCGGTTTGAATAACCCCATTCGTTATCATACCAGGAAATAACTTTAAAGAATCTTTTTTCATTCTTAAAATTATTTTGAAGAGTAGCCAATGAATCGTAAATCGAAGAACGGTTATCGCCGATAAAATCAGTCGATACAACTTCATCGCTGGTTGCTCCCAGAATTCCTTTAAGATAGGTTTCTGAAGCTTTCTTCATTAATTTATCTATCTCTTCAATCGAAGTATCTTTTGTGGAGCGGAAGGTAAGATCAACAACTGAAACATCCGGTGTAGGAACTCTGAATGACATTCCTGTTAGTTTTCCTTTAACTTCAGGCATAACTTCGCCGACTGCTTTAGCAGCGCCGGTTGTAGACGGAATAATATTTATTGCTGCAGCTCTGCCGCCTCTCCAATCTTTTTTGGAAGGCCCGTCAACCGTTTTCTGTGTGGCAGTATACGAATGGATAGTGGTCATTATACCGGTTTCAACACCAATGCCTTCTTTCAGCAGCACATGCACAAGCGGGGCCAGGCAGTTAGTTGTGCATGAAGCATTAGAAATTATATGATGTTTTTTAGGATCATATTCCTGATCATTTACACCTAAAACAAAAGTCTTAATATCTTCGCCTTTTGCCGGAGCAGTAATAATAACTTTTTTAGCTCCTGCTTCAAGATGTCCCTTTGCTTTGTCGGAACTTGTAAATAATCCGGTTGATTCGATTACATAATCAACGCCAAGTGCTTTCCAGGGCAGCTGGGAAGGTTCTTTGGTTGCCATGACACACTTAATTTTGTTTCCATTTAAGACTAAAACATCATCAGATTCAGCATCCGGTTTACTTTTTTCTGTTTTAATATCGGCATTGAATCTTCCGTAAACGGAATCGTATTTCATCTGGTAAGCAAAATATTTTGCATCGGTAACGATATCAACAACTGCTTTAACATCAATTTCTTTCCCTAACAAGCCCTTTTCAACAATCGATTTAAATACCAGACGACCTATTCTGCCAAAGCCGTTTATGCCAACGCTTATAGCCATTCTATTACTCCTTTATTTAAGTATATTAAATTAGCATACAAAATTACTTATTGATTGTTTTAATATCAATTTTTTTGATGTTATTTTAAATAACA
>DAISZW010000315.1:0-2210 GCA_036824595.1 Ignavibacteriaceae bacterium | reverse complement strand
ATGACAGTAGTAGGGCATTGTCATCCCGAATATATTTCGGGATCCTCCTAACACAGATAAGAGATGCTGAAACCCGCTGAAAGCGAGGCTCGCTCGCAGAGTCCGACATGCTCTGCGGAGTCTGACGACCAAAGGCGGCAAATTCAGCATGACAGAAAAATCATTTTTTCCCTATTAATCTCCCCCATGTTTATTCAGTAAATTAATCCTTATCACAAAAATCTATCAATTGTCTGCCTACTTTTTATTTCATCTTAAGGTTGAATTTAGCGGAGAAAAAATGAGAAAGAATGTAAGCAGGAAATTAATTGAATCCCACCTTGTCGAAGGCACTCTTAAACCGGGTGAAGAAATTGGAATAAAAATAGATCAGACATTAACACAGGATGCAACCGGCACCATGGTTATGCTTGAATTTGAAGCTATGGGAATACCAAGAGTAATGACGGAATTGTCTGCACAGTATGTTGATCATAATTTGGTTCAAGAGGACTATAAGAATGCCGACGATCATTTATTTCTGCGGAGCGCATGCAGAAAATACGGTCTCTGGTACAGCAGACCCGGAAACGGCGTAAGCCACCCGGTTCATATGGAAAGATTCGGCATCCCTGGAAAAACACTTCTCGGTTCCGACAGCCACACTCCCGCAGCAGGCTCTCTTGGAATGCTTGCGATCGGAGCCGGCGGGCTTGAAGTTGCCCTTGCAATGGCCGGTGAACATTTCTATTTAAAAGCTCCTAAAATTCTCGGCGTTAAGCTTTATGGGAAATTACCCGATTGGGTAAGCGCAAAAGATATAATCCTTGAAATGCTCAGGCGCTATAATGTCGACGGAGGTATAGGAAAAATTATTGAATATTACGGACCGGGGCTGAATAATTTAAGTGCAATGGACCGGCATGTAATTGCAAACATGGGAACCGAGCTCGGTGCAACTACAACGGTTTTTCCTTCGGATGATATTACAAGAAGATTTTTAAGATCTCAGGGAAGAGAGAAAGATTGGATTGAGCTGAAAGCGGATGAAAATGCCGAGTACGATGAATACGATGAAATTAATTTATCCAAACTTGAACCGTTAATTGCTCTGCCTAGTAGTCCCGGAAATGTTGTAACTGTTACTGAGGTAGCAGGAAAGGAGATTTATCAGGCATATATCGGATCTTCCGCAAATCCGGGAATTCGTGATTTTGCAGTTCCGGCTCTTATCGTCGACGGTAAACAGGTTCATGATAAAGTCTCTTTTGATGTGAACCCCACTTCCAGACAAATTCTTGAGAATCTAATTTCACTCGGCCTGCTGCAAAAATTAGTTCATGCAGGCGGACGTATTCATCAGGCCGGATGCAACGGATGCATCGGGATGGGTCAGGCTCCTGCAACAAAAAAAATAAGTCTCCGCACCGTTCCGAGAAATTTTCCTGGAAGATCGGGCACTAAAGAAGATTTAGTATATCTCTGCAGTCCCGAAACTGCTGCGGCTTCTGCATTGACCGGGAAAATTACCGATCCGAGAACACTTGAATTTGAATATCCAAAATTCACGGAGCCGGAAGAAATTATTTTAAATACAGAAATGCTCCTTGCTCCAATTTCAAACGGGGAAAATGTTGAATTGGAGAAAGGTCCGAATATCCAACCGCTCCCGGCTTTTGAACAGTTGCCGGATAGAATAGAAGGTCCGGTTCTTTTGAAAGTAAAGGATAATATTTCAACCGATGAAATTATGCCTGCAGGTGCAAAGGTTCTTCCTTTTAGAAGCAATATCCCGGAGCTGAGCAAATTTGTTTATTACAGAGTCGATGAAAACTTTTATAATAGGGCAATAGAAAACCAAAGACGTCCCTTTTTTATTATCGGAGGAGAAAATTACGGACAGGGATCGAGCAGGGAACATGCGGCTATAGCACCGAGGTATCTCGGGTTAAGATGCGTTGTTGCTATTAGTTTTGCAAGAATCCACTGGCAGAATCTGATTAACTTCGGAATTCTTCCTTTAAATTTTGCGGATAAAGATGATTACAGTAAAATTAAGGAAGGAGATATTCTTAATATAAACAATCTCCTTGAATCGCTGAAGGAAGGATATAGATTCAAGCTTAATAGTAAAAATAACGGCAGAAGCTATGAGGTAGTTCATTCTCTCAGTCAGCGGCAGATTGAAATTGTTTTACAGGGCAGCCTGCTTAATGCTGTCGGTAAGAAAT
>DAISZW010000155.1:0-8031 GCA_036824595.1 Ignavibacteriaceae bacterium | reverse complement strand
CGATTCGGAGGAAATAATCGCAAATATTTGGGGAGCAGACAGCAGCTGGAAAGTATATTGGCATGAAGACGGGATAAGAAAAGCTTCCGCGGAGAAGAGAAACGGACTTGATCCCCTTGCTTCTAAATTATTTACGGGTCCGGAAAAGCCCGCAAAACATAAATGGGTTGAACCTTCGGTTACCGACCACCTTTTTTATATGAAACCGGAAAACAGTAATGCTAAAATTATTATTGAAGCAATAAATGGTTTCGGGAATATTTTTAAAAGTGAAGTATAGGCGGTTTTCAAGAAAATATAAGAGGAATTGCATTTCTGCCTGCCTTGCCTGCCTTGTCGGCGAGACAGGCCGGCAGGCAGGCATCTGCCCCTTTGGCTAGTGGGAAACCGGAACCTTCGAGGTTAGAGAGGCTGAAAACGGTTTGAAAATCCTCGAATGTTCATTCATTTACTCATATCTCAAAGACTTAATCGGATTAGCAACTGCAGCTTTTATTGATTGATAACTTATTGTCATTAATGCAATGAGTATTGATGCGAATGCAGCGACAATAAACGACCAAAGCTGAACATTTATTCTGAATGCAAAATCATCCAGCCATTTATTCATTGCAAAATATGCCACCGGCCAGGCAAATAAATTCGCAAAAAGAACAAGCTTTAAAAATTCTTTTGACAATAAGGTTACAATTCCCGGAGTAGATGCACCCAAAACTTTTCTTATTCCAATCTCCTTAGTTTTTTGTTCCGCAGTAAATGAAGATAAAGCAAACATCCCGAGGCATGCAATAAAAATTGCAAGTATGGAAAAATACCCGATCAGCTTGCTTAAGTTTGCCTGGGACTTATACAGCTTGTCTAAATTCTCATCAAGAAAAGAAAACTCGAACGGAAAAGCCGGAGCAATCTGCGTCCAGCAATTTTCAAGATGCTTGATTGTATTCTGAATATCAGCTCCATTTAATTTTACCGCCATAAACCTCTTAAAGAACGGGAAAGGTGTCATATCAAAAAAATACGGACCGATTGGTTCCTGTAGAGACACATAATTAAAATCTTTAACAACGCCAATCACCCTTTCATTCCCGGAGAATGACCGGAACTCTTTTCCCAGTGCCTGCTCGGGGAATTTCCAGCCGAGGCTTCTTACCATTGCTTCATTAATTAGGACACTCAGAGAATCATCTCTGGGATATTCTTTAGAGAAATTTCTTCCCGCAACAAGTTTTAGATCAAATGTCTCAAGAAAATCTTCATCTATAATTAATCCCGGGAAGAATACCTGCTTATCGGTTTCAAGGCCTTCATAATGAAAGGAGTGGGTGTTATGATGCTGTCCGATAATTTCATCCATTACAGTAACCTTCTTAACATTACGGTTTCTCAGAAATTCAATCTTTAATGCTTCAACCTGCTGAAGCATTGAAGGGCGTGTAGGAATAACCACGACCTGGTCCTTATTGAATCCCAGGTTTGCATTCTGCATATACGTCAGCTGCTGATAAATTATTATGGTTCCGATAATGAGTATAGATGATATCGAAAATTGTGCAACTACAAGGGCTTTCCGCAAGAAAGCACTTCTTGAGCCCGGCTCATATTTCCCTTTTAAAGTTTTAATCGGAGCAGCAGATGAAAGAAAGAAAGCAGGATATGTTCCGGCAAATACTCCGACAATTAATCCTACCGCTAAAAGAACCAGCAGCAGAACGGGATTAGCTATAAATCCGAATGTCAGAGTTTTCTCGGAAAAACTATTAAAGAGAGGAAGCAGAAGTTCAATTATAAAAATAGAAATTAAAACGGCTATTAAGCTGATTAGAATCGATTCGCCGATGAATTGTTTTATCAACTGTGTGCGTTCAGCACCTAAAACTTTTCTCATGCCGACTTCCCTAGCTCTCTTTGCAGATCTAGCAGTTGCAAGATTCATAAAATTGATGCAGGCAATAAATAATATCAATACACCAACAACACCAAAAATATAAACAGTGGCAATTTTATTATTCTTCTGAATTTCATAATCCAGATCCGAATGAAGATGGATTGAAGTTAACGGCTGGAGGTAATGAACGACCTGGTTTTTTACAATCGGCGGATAATTTTTCTGAATGAAATCAGGAAATTCTTTTTCAAGATCTGCCGGTTTTACACCTTCCTTTAGAAGGATGTAAGTCCATGCTGGATTCCATATCCAGTTTGTTCCGAATTGCGGCCCTACAAATGTATTTATTGTTGAATATGAAATCAGGCAGTCGAACGAAAAATGTGATTGGGTGGGAAGTTCTTCAAAAACTCCGGTTACAATTACATTAAAATTTCCTTCGAAGATCAGAGTCTTTCCGGTTGGATCTTCATTGCCGAAAAGTTTTTCGGCAGTCTGCTGTGTTAACAGAATAGAATTTGGATTATCCAGGGCAGTTTTGGGATCGCCTTTTGATAATTTGAAATCAAATATTTCAAACAAGGTGGAATCGACAAAAAACAGTTTCTTTTCATTAAATTTTTTATCGCCGATCTGCAGACTTAGAGCCGGCTGCTGAAAATTAAAAAACCTTACGATAGATTCAATATAATGCGGATAAGCCGTATAAAGTGCTTTTGCTACAGGCAAAGGAGCGCTTGAAGATTCTTCTCCCTGCCCTTCATTATCAATTATTTCAATCAGACGATAAATTCTATCTGCCTTGCTGTGGAATTTATCATAACTGAACTCATCGCTAATGAAGAGAAATATCAGCATAAAACAGGATATGCCGATTGCAAGCCCGAATATGTTTATCGCGGAATAAGCTTTGTTTCTTAAAAGGTTTCTAAATGCGATCTTCAGGTAATTTATTAGCATAGCAGCACCTTTTTTATTATTCTTAATCTTTCTCTTTCTCTTAATCCCGCCTTTGGCGAGGTTCGCCTCCGGCGACTTTCTCTTTCTCTTAATCTCAATCTCAAAACGAGTAAGAGAAAGAGAATGATATCATTCTTTAGTCAAAGTTAATTCGCTGTCAAACTTATTTCGGCGGAGGAGTTGAATTACCGCCGTCGAGAGCTACTTTCCAACTGCCGTCCTTTTGTTTTTTCCAAGCTGTAAAATAATTTCCATACATGGCGGTATCTTTCCCTACAAACTTCCAGTTTCCCCATGTATATCCTAATTCCCCTGATTCCGCTACCTCAGCATTTAACGGTTCCCATGTTAATGATTTCGATCCGGGATTGCCCGCATACATCTCCTTGAATGCTTTTTTCCCGACCACAGGGTAAGCGCCGTCATTAAGCTTAACAATATTATCATCGGCATAATGCAAAATGGATTTTAGAAAACCTTCTTTCACTGCTAAATCCGACATAGCTTTATCAGTTTTTATTATCTCCTCCTTAAGCCGGTTTGTGTCGGAACGCTGATTGCACGATAAGCCTAATATTATAAAGCACGAAGTAATCAAAATTTTCATAAAAGATCTTATTGTTATTTTAATTTGCAATTACGTCTAATTATGTTGATTAAGGTTATAGCCTTCGAGGGTTAACTATTCTATATCTGAATGCTAACCTCGAAGATAGCGATTATTTTTTGCGAAACAGGATATGAATTGATTTATCTTTATCGCCGGGGTTATATATTTGAACTAACTCCCAGTCGCTGTCATAATTTTCAATCATTCTTTTTAAGAGATTAATTCTCTCTTCAACAGGTAATGCCGTGTCCCATGGAAAAGCTTCAACTTTAAAATTATGTCTTTTCTGCAGTCCGCCAATTGAGACCAGCACTTCGGCAATCTGGTTATCGCCAAGATGAGAAATCGGTATACAAATGTCCGTCATATTTTATCCTTTTTCTCTAAATGAAAAATAGACTTTATTATTTTTTATTCGAGCCGGAAAATACTGCAGTAATTCCAAGTGCAAAATAAATTGTACCAGATACGTACTTCTGTGCCCTTAATAATTGGATCCTCTTCTTTATCCAGCTGCCGAGATATCCTGCCAATAATGCATACATTCCGTCGCTTATTAAACCCATCAGAATTAATAAAAATCCTAATATTAAAATTTGTAATGTTACATTTTCTTTTGGATTAACAAACTGTGGCAGGAATGCAAAGAAAAAGAGTGCTGTTTTGGGATTTAAAAGATTAACTATAATACCCTGGTAAAATATTTTTGAAAACTTAATTTTTGTATAATGGTTATCAAAAAGCGGTTCATCCTCTGAGAGAAATTTTTGAATTCCTAAATAAATTAAGTATAAGGCACCTGCATATTTCAAAATGTTAAAAGCGACTGCGGAAGATGCCAGTATGGCCGAAATGCCTAAAACCGCCGCAGTAATATGAATTAAAGTACCTGTTCCGATTCCAAGTACGGAAATTATTCCAGCCAGCTTTCCCTGATCTAGACTTCTGTTTACAATATAAATTACTGCCGGACCAGGAACAATCAATAATACCGATGCGGCTGCGATGAATAAAGTTATTGACGATAAATCAGGCATAAAAAAATAGTTTTAAATTACTGCGTTAACTTTCTCTGAATATTATCAATATGCTGTTTATAAAAGATTAAATTAAGATCTTTAACGGCCTGTCCTTTCTCATAAGCAATTTCATAATATTTTTTTGCCTCCGCGAGCTGGTTATCAGCTTCAAGCCCCTCGCCTAAACTGTCGTATACATTAGCCGATTCCGGGTATAACTCGATATTATACTTGAAAATTTCAATTGCTTCTTTAATCCGCTTTTCAAACATTACCTGGTAGCCGAATAAGTTCAATATGCCTTCGGGGATAGAGATTTTGTATCCATACTTCTCACTAAGATTTTCATAATGATCCTTTACCGATTGCAGATTTCCGTTCTTTGCTAAATTCTGCGGAAGCCTCCATCCGTCATAAATCATTTCCATTGCATTGTAAATTGTTTTTAACGGGACAGTACCATGATCATCATTCCCCATAAAAACATAATCCCATTTTAATCCTTCAGGTGATTTATCCTTCAGTAAACCTGTAAGTTCATTAATGGAATTAAAATAATCAGGTTCGTTCCCAAGAGTTATAAAGAGAAATTTATTGGCAGTGTAAGATTCGGATAAATTCTTTTTAGCAAGGTTTACAACAAAATTATTATCATACATTAAGTATGGACTGGCGGAAATATAACCGTTAAAAAGATCCGGTGCAGTTAACAATGTATAAATGGAGAACATTGCGGTTAAAGAATGGCCGAAGAGAATCCGGTGCTGTTCAGTTCTATAATTTTTATCTATATACGGGATTAATTCTTCCCTAAGAAATTTTATAAAATTATCAGCACCCCCGCTGTTAGGTGTACCTTCCGTTTTCGTAGGAGTAAAATCTCTATTCCGGTCAGTATTCGGGATTGCAACAATTATTGTTTGAGGCATAACGCCGTTCCCGGAAAGGAAAGAAACAGTGCCCGACGCATGTATTGAATGAGCATTTTCATCAAGAAGATAGAGTACCGGATATTCTGCAGTTGTCCGTTCATATCCGAATGGAACACGGATAAAAATCCGGCGTTCTTCATTTAAAACTTTAGAGTTAAGCTTTATATATTTCCCAATTACTAATTCATCGTTATTGTTTTGTGCAGTGATTACTATAGCAGAGAACAAAAAAATTGTTAAAATATAAATGCGTTTCATAAAAGCCTCATTTTTTTATTTCAGCATTGAAAATTGAAACGATGCAAATAAACTTTCGGCAAATGTAAAATTAACCGGTGCATCCAAGAAATTTTATTAAAGCAGCCGTAACAACCGCATTGTAAATTAAAATATGAAAGAGAATGACTGTTTTTTTCATCATTCCGGCCCGAAGTTACTTGACTGCTAAAAATTTCACTTAAGATACTTATGAGGTATAGACTGATCCTTAAACTAAAAAACAAATATTATACCTTCTAATAATCACATAAACAAAAACTTTTTGTAATAAAATATGTCCGGTTGAGTTACAGTTCTGTACGATACTGAACACTGAAAAAAGTCATCCTTTATTTATTCATCTCTTAAACATTCCGATGGATTAATACTTGCAGCTTTAAACGCCTGGATTCCTACCGTTAACCATGCAACCATTAAAGTGATCAGACCTGCAGCCGCAAAGTACCATAGATTCAGTTCTATCCTGTAAGCGAAACTATCCAGCCAATTTTTCACAAGGAAGTAACTAACTGGTAAAGCAATAATTATGGAAACAATAACAAGCTTGGTAAAATCGGAAGATAAAAGATAAATTATACCAAACTCTGATGAACCGAGTACTTTCCTTATACCTATTTCTTTTATTCTTCTTTGAGCAGTGAATGATGCTAAACCCAGCAAACCCAAACATGAAATAAGAACTGCCAGTCCGGCGAAAATTCTGGATAAAGCTGCAACCCGTTTTTCCGCAGCATACTGAGTCTGAAATACTTCATCAAGAA
The DNA here is from genome assembly GCA_036824595.1 of Ignavibacteriaceae bacterium. Taxonomy (GTDB): domain Bacteria; phylum Bacteroidota; class Ignavibacteria; order Ignavibacteriales; family Ignavibacteriaceae; genus DATKLQ01. Next base: position 1,585 of record DAISZW010000155.1, on the reverse strand, counting down.
ATTTAAAGTCCAATGGTAAACCTTGTGTAAAGGAATTATGGAAATCTTTTAACTTATCGATTGTTTCTGTTAAATCTTTCTGCTCAATTTTCACCATAACAGTATTTGTTCTTTCCGGATTTAAAAACATAAACAAAGGTTTCACATTTTCATGAAGAGATTCAAAATAAAAATTATTGATAACACCTAAAATTTCGAATTCACGTCCCCATAATGTAATTTTTTTACCAACCGGATCTTCAATACCCATTTTTTCAATTGCAGTTTCATTAAATATAATTTTGGAAGGAATAGAGCTTAAACTTCGGGAGAATGCAGTCCCTTCTTTCATCTTAAGGTCAAGAAGTTCAATCATATCATAGTTTACTCTGCGGTAGTGCATATCAACAATTAATCTGGAATCTTTTCCCTCCCAGGAAACATCAGAGGTACTATTAGTTATTCCAAGAAAGGAGTACCAGATACTTGAAGCATTTTTTACTCCGGGAATCTTTTTGATTTCTGAAAGAAAAGCATCAAGGTTTTCTTTAACCTTTCCCTCCATTTCAAAATATATGATGTTGTCTTTGTTGTAACCAAGGTTCTTGTTTTGTATTAATTCCATTTGTTTATAAACAACCAGCACGCCTACAATAAACATTACCGATAAAATGAATTGAAATACGATCAATCCTTTACGCGTCAATAACTCGCCATAAGATGTATTTAACTTTCCCTTTAAAATGGCAATTGGTTTGAACCCTGAAAGGTATAAGGCAGGATAACTTCCGGATATCAACCCTGTAAATAAAGTGATAGCTAAAAACGACAGCATTATAGATGTGTTATAATTTAATGAAATCTGTTTCCCGGTAATTTCATTAAAGTAAGGGAGTGAAAGCTCAGTTATAAGTATAGCTACTGTGAGAGATATAAAAGAGATTATTATTGATTCACTTAGGTATTGAAGAACAAGAGTTTTACGCTTAACACCAATTGCTTTTTTTATCCCTATTTCCTTTAATCTGCCTGATGCCTTTGCAGTAGAAAGATTCATGAAGTTTATAGAAGCAATCAGTAATATAAAAGTTGCAATGATGGAGAAAATCTTTACATATTCAATTCTGCCGCCGGCCTGAACACCATTTTCATAGCTGCCGTATAAATAAGCTTCAGAATATGGTCTGACGAACAGAGAGATGTGCTCCTCTTTAGTTTTCCTTTCTATTAAATTCTGAATTTTACTATTGAATTGTGTAAGGTCTGTACCTTCTTTTAAAACAACATATGTATTTGCCCAACTGTTTGACGTCCAGTCATCTTTTAAATTCGGATAGAACTTAAACTGTACATTGAAATGCAATATAAAATCAAATTGATTAGAGGAGTTTTTTGGAATGCTAAAAATACCCGAGATTAAAAATTCACCTTTATCATCAATCTTTACAAATCTTCCTGTAATACTTTGGGTAGCATTAAAAAATTTTTTTGACAGTTCTTCTGAGATTAAGATATTATCTTCATTCAGCAATACCTGATTCTTGTTTCCCTAAATAAGTTTATAAGAAAAAATATTAAAATAATCTTTATCAGCATAAGCTCCCGA
>DAISZW010000032.1:0-24363 GCA_036824595.1 Ignavibacteriaceae bacterium | reverse complement strand
ATCGGTGATCTTCGTCCCCCCGGCATTTGCTGCCGATGCAATTCTCGAAGCTGCATTATCCGGAATAAAAGTAATTATCTGCATTACCGAGGGAATTCCGGCCAAAGACATGATAAATGTTTATAACCTCTTAAAAGATAAAGAAACTGTTTTAGTAGGCCCGAACTGCCCGGGAGTAATTTCACCGGGGAAAGCAAAAGCAGGTATCATGCCCGGATTCATACATAAAGCCGGGAAGATAGGCGTAGTTTCCCGCAGCGGCACTTTAACATACGAAGCTGTAAAACAATTAACGGATACGGGGCTTGGGCAGTCAACCTGCGTCGGTATTGGCGGAGACCCGGTTATCGGATCAAGTTTTGTTGATATAATCAAAATGTTTAATGAAGATCCGGAAACCGAGGGAATTGTTATGATAGGAGAGATTGGTGGAACAGCAGAGGAAGAAGCGGCTGAATTCATAAAAAAGAATGTAACTAAACCTGTTGTCGGATTTATCGCCGGGAGAACTGCACCTCCCGGGCGCAGAATGGGTCATGCGGGCGCAATTATTTCCGGTGGAAAAGGAACTGCAGTTGAAAAGATTGAAACAATGAGGAAAGCCGGGATTAAAATTGCCGAAAGTCCTGCAAACATCGGTTCTGCTATGCTTAAAGCAATGGAAAAAAGAAAAAGTGTGAAGTCAAAAAAAACCAAAACTAAACCTAAATTAAAATCAGTCGGAAAGAATAAAACCAGGAGAAAATAGTTGAATAACAAAACTTTAGCCATCATTAAACCTGATGCAGTAAGAAAAAATAATGTCGGACAAATAATAACCAGGATAACTGAAGCAGGCTTCAAGATTAAAGCAATGAAAATGGTGAGGGTCAGCAAGTCATCAGCCGAAGGATTTTATAAAATTCATAAGGACCGTCCCTTTTTCGGAGAACTTATAGGGTACATTACTTCGGGACCTGTGGTTCCGATTGCACTTGAAAAAGAAAATGCAGTTGAAGATTTTAGAAAATTAATCGGAACAACCGATCCGGCAAAAGCAGAAGAAGGTACAATTAGGAAACTTTACGCAAAAAACATCCAGGAGAATGCTATCCACGGCTCCGACTCAAATGAAAATGCCGCAATTGAAATATCCCATTTCTTTTCGCGTCATGAACTTTTAAATAATTATAACGATTAAGTTTTATAATGAAACATCTATTATGTTTTGCTTTATTTCTTTTAATCATTGCCGGATGCAGTGAAAAAGAGGGAAATGGGAGAAAATCCGAAGATCAAAAACCTGATTCTTTAAATGCAAAAACAGTAATACTAGATAATATTAATCAATCTTTTAATCTTAAATATAAGCTTGAGAAAGGAAAAGATTATAAGTACAGATTGACTACAAACCAGATCGAGAATATCCAAATTCAAAATAGCGATACGTCGGTTCAGAACAATGCATTTCAGCAGGTAACATACTTAATGAATTTTTTAGTGGAAAAAATTGATAATAACAACACGGCCGAGCTGATCTGCAATATTACCTCAGTAAAATTAAACGCGGATGCTAACGGCACAAAATTCAGTTTTCAAACAGGGCATGCTAAAGATGAAAAGGAACTAAGAAATTTTGCGCAGTACGAATCATTCATGAACAATACTTTCGGTTTAAGAATCGGTCAGTACGGAGATATAGTTGAAGTATCCCGCACCGATAAAATTATTAATAAATTCATTGCTATTAATAAGATGCAGGATACAATTACCATCGAAGACAAAGAAGTATTAAGAAGAGACTTATCTGAAGCATTGTTAAAGCCTTTATTATCGCAGATATTCAGAAAATTTCCTGAAGACAAAATGGCTAAAGATTCAAGCTGGTCTATTCCCCAGGAACCTATACCGTTAGCCTCATTAGTAATGAGAAATACAAATGTGTTTAAAATTACAGGTGTTGAAAAATCAAAATCGGATACTGTTGCTGTAATAGAAGGAGAAATGAAATCGGAGGTATCGGGGCAGCAAAGAGTTACAGACCGGGGAATACAATATTTCTTCGAGAAACCAAGAACCGCCGCATCAGGGAAAATTTATTTTAACTTAACTAACGGTACAATTCAAAGCTCAAGAACTTCAACACGGATAGAAAATTCCTTTACAGCAGAGGCTTCTTCCCCACAGGGATTGGTGAGGGAAACACAGAGAAGGAGTGTGGAGAATTCAGTTACTGTAGAATCTCTTTGAGTATCGAAATTGTTGAAGAAATAAGAATAATCAGACTTGCACTTCCTTTACGACTACCTTAATTCCTTCGACCCTAATTACTTTAATCTTTTTGCCTTTCACAATGTAATCCCAGTCGGCAACTACATCTATTCTCTCACCATTAAATTCCGCTGAACCGGCAGGGCGCAAATCGGTTAATGCAATCCCCTCTTTTCCTATAAGTTTCTTATCTGAAGGATAAGAAACAAATCCTTTGTCGGCAGATTCCTCCTCAGATAGGACCAATCTACTGAATGTAGAACTTTTAGGAAGATATTTTAAAATAATTAAGAAAATCAGCAAAGAAAGCACCAGCGCTCCTGTGAGCTGAAAAATTGCTATTGAGACCTGATCCCAATCAATAAACGGATCTGCTCCCAAAAGTGCTAGAAAAAGCGCGGCAACAATTAATACTATTCCGCCGATGCCTGCAAAACCGAATCCGGGAATTACAAAAATTTCCACCGCAAGCAAAACTAATCCTGCAACAAAAAGGAGTATTTCAACGATTGAAGCAAGTTCCAGTATGTAAGATGAGCCGAAGAATAATGCAAGAGAGATTAATCCAATTGTACCGGGAAGACCCCACCCCGGAGTTTTAATTTCAGTATATAAACCAAGCAGTCCAACCATAATTAATAAAGAGGAAACGATCGGATTATTTAAAAACCTAACAACATCCTCCGCCCAATTAGAATTTATTCTTTTAATTTCCGCCCCTTTAAGGTCAAAAGCTTCAAGCACATCGTTTATATCATTAACCAGCGTGTCGGCTATCCCGTATTTTTTAGCTTCATCGGATGTTAGTGTAATTAATTGCGTGCTGTCATCCAATCCCTCAACAACTATCCTTTCATCAACCATTCCCTGTGCAATATCTGTCCTTCTGCCGTTTCTTTCCGCAGTTGAACGCATTTCGGAACGCATATAAGACTGGTATTTTTCTCCCACCTTTTGCCCGGTTTGATCCACTACAGTTGCGGCCCCGATAGAACTGCCGGGAACCATTGTGATTTTTTTGCACGACAATGCAATTAAAGCTCCGGCCGAAATTGCCCTGTTATTAATAAAAGCGATGGTTAATACTTTGCTTGCTATAATTGCATCTTTAATTTGAGTAGCGGCGTCTACCCTTCCGCCGAAAGTGTTAATTTTAAAAATAACAGCATCTGCATTTTCTTCTTCAGCCTCAGAGATTACTCTAGCTACATAGGGAGATAACCCAAGATCGATCTCGTCTTCTATTATTCCAAAATAAACCGATCTGTGTTGTGCATATCCCAGTAAACTAAAAATTATAACTAAAGAGGAAACTAAAATTTTGTTCAGGTGAAACATCTGATTTTCCCGTTTTTATTGCACAAAGTTAAGAAATTTTTAGTGAAGGGGGAAGAAGATTTTATAATGGAAGTATTATTCAGTACGGGAAAAAATGACTCTGGAGATAATTCTTTTACTGTAAAATGATATGCCCCAGTTTATCACGTTTGGTTTTCAGGTATCTTTCATTATTATCATTCGGAGGCATTTCGATAGGAACTCTTTCTACTATTTCCAGGCCGTAACCCTGCAATCCCACAACTTTTTTCGGATTATTAGTCAGCAGCTTAATTTTTTTCACTCCCAGATCCAATAATATTTGAGCGCCGATTCCATAATCCCTCAGATCAGGTTTAAATCCGAGCGCCTCGTTTGCTTCGACAGTATCTTTCCCTTCATCCTGAAGCTTGTATGCAAGAATTTTATTTGTTAATCCGATTCCCCTTCCTTCCTGGCGCATATAAACCAAAATTCCGGACCCGTTTCTTTCGATCATATCGAGAGCCGCATTTAACTGATCATGGCAGTCGCATCGCAAAGAGTGAAAGACATCCCCGGTTAAGCATTCCGAATGCATTCTTACAAGCACCGGGCTGTCATCATTAATATTACCTTTTACAAGTGCAATTTGTTTTTTATGATCGACTTTGCTCCGGTACAAATGAAGCTTGAATTTTCCGTGCGTTGTAGGAAAATTTATATCGGTTATCTTTTCAATCAGATTTTCTTTCTGCAGCCTGAATTTGATTATATCTCTTACCGATGTAATTTTTAAATTAAACTTTTTTACTACTTTCATTAAATCAGGAAATCTTGCCATTTCCCCGTTTTCTTTTAATATTTCACAAAGCACACCTGCCGGATTCAAATTAGCAAGCCTGCAGAGATCGATTGCCGCTTCAGTATGACCGGCTCTTCTTAACACTCCTTCATCAAATGCACGGAGCGGAAAGATATGGCCCGGACGGGCAAAGTCCTTTTCGGTAGATGTTTTATCGATAAGTTTTTTTATGGTTAAAGCTCTATCTACTGCGGATATGCCTGAAGTTGTCCCTTCTTTTGCATCAACGGTTACGGTAAACTGGGTACCATGCAAAGCAGAGTTGGAATCGACCATTAAGGGAAGTCCGAGCTCATCCAGTCTTTTCCCTGTTAAGGCAACGCAGACCATTCCTCTGCCGTGTGTAACCATGAAATTTACAATATCCGGAGTTACATACTCGGCGGCGCAAACCAAATCTCCCTCATTTTCACGGTCCTCATCGTCAACAACGACTACTATTTTGCCGTTCTTTATTTCTTCAACGGCTTCTTCAACGGTACAAAACATTTATCTGCCTGGTTTTACATTGTATCCCTGGATCCGGCCACAATAGAAGCAATAGCCGATCTTTCAAATTTCAATTTAACCTTATCGCCCACATCCAAAAGTACTGTCTTATCATCAATGCCGGCAACAACGCCATGCAGACCGCCGCTGGTAATTATCCTATCTCCTTTTTGAATATTGGAAAGCATTTTTTCTCTTTCCTTGGAACGCTTCTGCTGAGGCCTGATTATCATAAAATAGAAAATCAAAAAAATCGCGCCGAACATTATTAAGGTACTAACCAGTCCCCCGCCGTTTCCTCCTTGAGGAGCCATTGCAATTAAATTAATCAATTAATCCTCCAATTTATTTTATTCTGATACTGAATCAGCTTCACGCTGAGCTGATATTTTTTTAATTATTTCAGATTTCCAGTTTTTGAAACTTCCTTCAATAATTTTTTCTCTGGCTTTTTTCAGAAGGTTTATATAAAAACTAAGATTATGGATGCTTGCCAATTCCAGAGCTAAAATTTCTCCGGCAACAAAGAGATGCCGCAGATAAGCCCGTGAATAATTCAGGCATGTATAACAGCCGCATTCATCATCAATTGTACTAAAATCATCTTTATATTTTGCGTTGCGCATTGCCAGAATACCTGACGAAGTAAATAAATATGAGTTTCTTCCGTTTCGTGTCGGCATTACACAATCAAACATGTCAATTCCTCTTTCAATGGCTTCAAGAATATTCTCCGGCCTTCCCACACCCATTAAATATTTGGGCTTATTTTCAGGCATAAAGTCAGTTGTAAAATCCGTAATTTCGTACATCATTTCCACCGGTTCGCCAACTGCAAGTCCTCCGATTGCATAACCGTCAAAGTCAAGATTTACAAGATCCCTGGCCGACTTTTCGCGAATATCTTTATAAACACTTCCCTGGATTATCCCGAATAAGCTTTGCGGATGTCCGTAAAGTGAATTTGTGTGCTCGAAAAATTTTTTATTAAGTATTCCCCATCTTAAAGTTAAATCGGCAGATTTTGCTGCATAATCATACTCGCACGGATACGGAGTACATTCATCCAAAGCCATCATAATATCCGAGCCGATGCAGCGCTGAATACGGATTACTTTCTCCGGAGTAAAGAAGTGTTTCGAACCATCTAAATGGGACTTAAATTCAATCCCATCTTCCTTGAAACTTCTTAACGCTGAAAGGCTGAAAATCTGATATCCGCCGCTGTCGGTCAAAATGGTTTTCTCCCAATTCATGAACTTATGCAGTCCGCCGGCTTTTTCAAGAACCTCAATCCCGGGTCTTAAATAAAGATGATAAGTATTTGAAAGAACAATTTTTGTTTTAATTTCATTCTTAAGAAAGTATCCGCTTACTGCTTTAACACTGCCTTGAGTACCTACAGGCATAAAGACCGGAGTTTCTACAATACCGTGGGCAGTTTCAAAATATCCGGCTCGAGCTTTTGAAGCGGAATCTTTCGCTGTAAGCTTAAAATTTAACAAAATTATCTGTTACACATTGAGAAATCAATAAAATTATCCTTTAAATTTAATGCAAATTATTTTTATAAGCTAAGATAAAAAGCATTTATGAAGGATTTGAGGGTTTTACAAACAGTCTTACCACGTCAATTTTATTCTGATTAGCCCGGGGAATAAAGATGCTGAAATTGTTTATTTCAAGGTTTTCACCCTGAAGGGGAATTCTTCCGAGATACGATGTAATATAGCCGCTAATTGTGGTATAATCGCCGGTAGGAATATTTAAGCCGAATTTCTCATTTAAGAAATCAATTTCAATTTTCCCGCTGAGCAGGTAGGTATTTTCATCAACTTTTTTGCAGATATCCTCTTCAATATCGTATTCATCCCTTATTTCTCCGAAAAGCTCCTCAATAATATCTTCCATCGTTATTATCCCGGCAGTTCCGCCGTATTCGTCTATCACTACCGCAATGTTTGTCTGTTTTTTCAAAAAGTCATTTAAAAGTTCGGAGCTTTTTTTTGTCTCAGGTATAAACATAACTTCCCGAATAATACTTTTTAGGTCAGACGGCGATTTGAAAAGATCGTATGCATAGACAATTCCTTTTATATTGTCAAGGTTTTCTTCATAAACTGGCAGCTTGGAGAAGCGCGATTCTATAAATGCCGATAACACCTCATTTATAGTTTTGGTAATCTCAACCCCGACGATTTCAGTCCTAGGCCTCATACACTCGTATACTCTTTGTTCGCTCAATGAAAGTACCCGGTTTGTTATGCTCGTTTCTTTTTTGCTTCCGCCGGACTGCTGCATTTCTTCGCTAAGCTGACTAATCTCTTTTTTTCCGAACAAGACGTTCAGCCGCTCTTCCCCAACAAGCACCGAACGGGAATAAATAAACGATGCCAGTTTTACGAATGGGTATAAAACAAAGTAGGCAGATTTAAGCAGCAAAGCAAATAGATAAACTAATTTATCCGCAATCTCATTGAGAAAAAATAAAGGGAGCAATTCGCATAAGATGAGAACCATGACCGACGAAATTAAAAAAATTGCGAGCGGGCCGGCTCCGAAAACAGATCCAAAAAACAGGATGATCAATCCAATCAACGCAATATTTACAAAGTTATTCCCGATTAAGGAAGTAAAAAATAGATTCTGCGGATTGGTTATAAAAAATTGGGCGCTCTTTGCAGCAGGATTATTTTTCTGGATTCCGATTTTTATACGGACTTTATTTGCCGTCATAAAAACTGTTTCGGAAGCAGCGAAAAATGCGCTTAAAAGGATTGAGATAAGGAGCAGAATAAAAATAAGAGTCATGAAATTTCAGTATTAAAAAATTTTATACAAAATTAATGTAACTGCAAGAAAATAAAGCAGCACATTAATTATCATCGGCAGATCCGTAACCATAATTTCAGACGTATTTTCGCCTTTTTTGCCGAGATAAACAAGATACATATATCTGAAAATTCCGAAAACAACAAATGGTGTGGTATAAATTAAATTTTCCGTACCGAATACCGATACTGTTCTTTGAGCCACAGTATAAAGAGCATAACAGATTATAACTCCCGCAGAGGCAACTGTCGCCATTTGACTTGTAAAATCGGATGAGTAATGCATCAAGACTTTCCTTGTAGCAACGGTAGAATCAACAGCGGAGATATGCAGCTCCGAGTGGCGTTTCATTACACCGAGAAACAGCGATATGAACATTGTAGTTAATATAAGCCAGCTCGATATTTCAACATTTATAACGAATGCGCCCGCAACAACTCTCAGCATGAAACCCGCTGCGATAACAAATACATCCAGAATTACAATATGCTTTAAAGAAATTGAATAAAAGAAATTCAGGAAGAAATAAAATATAACGGACAGATTAAAAAGGTAATTAAAGAAAGGCATCTGCGAAACAATCAAAATAGAAAGCACAACTGAAGAGATAATTCCGCTTTTCTTGGAAATTTTTCCCGATGCGAGCGGCCGTTTTTGTTTCTCCGGATGCGCTCTGTCCGCCTCGATATCTATAATATCATTTATAACATAAACGACACTGGAAGTTAAACAGAATAACAAAAAACCATGAAGGGTTTTAATGAAGTAGTCTCCCTTAAACAAATTCTGGGAGAAAATCAGCGGAACAAAAACAAATAAATTTTTAATCCACTGAGGAATCCTGAATAATATGAGATATTGTTTAATCATTTAAAAAACCGATGCCTCCTGGTAAGTGCCGAAAACTTTTTTCAGTTCATCAACCATTTCTCCGAGAGTAACATAGTTGTGAGCCGCTTTTATTAAGACAGGCATTATATTTTTTTCATCTATTGCAGCTGATCTGATCTCTTCAAGGCTTTTTCCAACCTCAGCGGCACTCCGGCTTGATCGAAGGGCAGCAAGCCGCCGGTTCTGTTTTTTCTGAACCTCGGGAGAAATTTGAAGAATGGGAATTTCAATCTTCTCGTCCGGTTCGATAAATTCATTTACACCGACAATAAATTTTTCTTTTGCTTCAACTTCTTTCTGGTACCTGTAAGATGCATTTGCTATTTCTTTTTGGAAAAAACCGGCTTCAATAGCCGGGATTACGCCGCCGAATGAATCTATCTGTTCAAATATTTCTTCCGCTTCTTTCTCCATCTGTTCGGTAAGAGATTCTATAAAGTAGCTCCCGCCCAGCGGATCGGCTGTATTTATTACGCCGGTTTCATATGCAATTAATTGCTGGGTGCGTAAAGCGATTTTTGCTGCTTTCTCACTGGGCAGTGCAAGCGTTTCATCCATTGAATTTGTATGAAGCGACTGTGTTCCGCCGAGTACGCCGGCTAAAGCCTGGAATGCGGTTCGAACAATATTATTTTCCGGTTGCTGTGCTGTTAATGTACAGCCTGCGGTTTGAGTATGAAATCGAAGCCACCACGACCGGGGACTCTGTGCTTTATATTTTTCTTTCATCCTTTTCGCATAGATTTTTCTAGCAGCCCTGTATTTTGCAATTTCCTCAAAAAAATCGAGATGCGAGTTAAAGAAGAAAGAAATCCTCGGAGCAAAATCATCAACCTTCATTCCCCTCTCGATACAGGCTTCAATATATGCAAACCCGTCTGCTAAAGTGTAAGCAAGCTCCTGTACTGCGGTGGATCCGGCTTCCCTAATATGATAACCGCTTACGGAAACGGGATTCCATTGAGGGACTTCTTTTGCACAGAATTCAATCATGTCGACTATTATCCGTAAAGAAGGTTTCGGGGGAAAAATATATTCTTTTTGAGCAATGTATTCTTTAAAAATATCATTCTGCAAAGTACCTCTGAGTCTGCTGAAATCAACCGACTGTTTTTGAGCTACAGCCAGATAATATGCAAATATCATAGATGCCGGAGAATTTATAGTCATCGAAGTGGAAACCTGATCCAGCGGGATTTTATCGAAAAGAATTTCCATATCTTCGAGAGATGAAACCGAAACTCCGCAGATACCTACCTCTCCTTCACTTAAAGGAGCATCTGCGTCCCAGCCCATTAAAGTGGGTAGATCGTAAGCTACCGAGATTCCGGTTTGACCATGACTAAGCAGGTAATGAAACCTTTCATTTGTATCTTCCGGCGTTCCGAAACCGGCAAACTGGCGCATAGTCCAGATTTTTCCTCTGTATCCGTTTGCATGAATTCCTCTTGTAAAAGGATATTGACCGGGGAAACCGATCTCATTCAGGTAATCAATATTTTCAACATCATCGGGTGCATATATATTTTTTACATCTTCGCCGCTGACGGTAGTAAATTTCATTCCGGTATCGGGAGAATCATTTAACTTCTTTATATAATCAGCTTTCCTTCTTTTATATTCTTCGTTAATCATAATTATCCTTATCAATTTAGTTCTTGTGAAACTAATCCCTTTAAGCGGGAAAACTTTGAATACCTTTTGGGTTAATATTTAATTTACAATTTTACAGAAGATTCAGGTTCTGCCGAATCTCCTGTCGAATTCATCCAAAGAAATTTTAACAACAATGGGTCTTCCATGCGGACAAACATACGGCATTGATGTAGCGAAAAGCTGATCAATAAGCAGCCTCATCTCCTTTTCAGAAAGTTTATCTCCGGATTTAATTGCAGTCTTGCACGAATACGATTTCGCAACATTATCGCTTTCCTCCAGCCGCTTCTCCCGCTGATTGACTGCATATTCATCAATCATCTCCAATAAAACCTTCTCTTCCGAACCGGGCTTCACATCATCCGGGACACCTTCAATTACTATCGTATTCCTACTGAAATATTTTATTTCAAACCCAAGTTTAACTAAAAAAGGATTAAGTTCTTTTATTATAGAATATACTCCCGGATTAAGTTCCAGAGTTTTTGGGAAAAGGAGATGCTGTGAGAACGGAAGATCGGCTTCAAGCCTGGAAAGCGCTTTTTCGTACAAAATTCTCTCATGCGCTACATGCTGATCAATAATCATTAATCCTGACTTTATCTGCGAAAGGATATACCTGTTGTGAAGCTGAATTATAAAACTTGTTTCCTGCGGAACCGAACCGCTTCCCGGAAATGCTTTTTCCACACCGGGTTTAGAAGTATGCATTACTTCCTTCACATCCTTTTCTGCAAACGGATGAATAGGTGTAACATCCCCCGATTTTTTTAAATCGGTTGTAATGCTGCTGAAAATCTGATCAATATCTTCATCTGAAAATCTGATATTTGCCGCTGTTCTTCTCTCGAATTCCTTTTTTTGAGATGGCCGGTCTGAAAAATCATTTTTTTCAAGTTTCCTGTAATTATCAAATTTAAGCCTTTCAGCCTCTGTGTGCTGAGCATTCAATCCATCCTGAGAAACAAAAGACATGGACGGAACTAAATCGTGCATACCCAAACCTTTTCTAATAACAGCAAGGACAAAATTGTAGATATCTTTATCATTTTCGAATCTAACTTCCAGCTTGGAGGGATGAATATTTACATCAATCCTTGAAGGATCAAGCTCAAGGAATAAAATGAAAAAAGGATAATCTCCTTTCTCCAGGATATTTTCAAATGCAGTAAATACCGCATGGTTGAGCTGCTTGCTGATTACATAGCGGTTGTTCATGAAAATATACTGCTCGCCTTTGCTTTTCTTTAATAGAGTCGGTTTGCCTACATACCCGGTAACATTCAGGAATTCGGTTTTTTCTTCAACAGGAATTAACGCATCTAGCATATTATCGGCAAAAACCTGTTTTATCCGTTCCTCGAGTGAACCTTCGGCATAAACAAAAATTAAATCATCGTCATTATACAATTTGAAATTAATTTCAGGATGGCTCAAAGATATTTTATTAAATGTGTCTATGATGTGCTTTAACTCGGTTGCATCCGATTTCAAAAAATTTCTCCTGGCCGGAACATTATAGAAAAGATTTTTTACCGTGACGCAAGTTCCTTTTGGAAAAGAGCCTTTCTCCTTTTTTATAATTCCGGTTTCCTCCAGCCTTAAAAAAGTTCCTATTTCCTGGTCTCTCGTTTCTGTTTTAATTTCCAGGCGGCTCACCGCAGCAATAGAGCTCAATGCTTCTCCGCGGAATCCCAATGTTTTGATTGCCTCAAGATCTTCCAAATTAAAGATTTTACTTGTAGCATGCTTCTGAATGCAAAGGATTGCATCCTCTTCAGTCATCCCGGTTCCGTCATCGCAGACCTGTATTAAAGATTTACCGGCCCGTTTAATCATCAGCTCAATAGTTTTCGAGCCGGCATCTATGGAATTTTCAAGAAGTTCTTTAACCACCGATTCTGGGCGCTGCACAACTTCTCCTGCTGCAATTTTGCTCGATAAATTTTCAGGCAATATTTTAATTCGATTTCCCATCTCTTCTCACATAGTGAACAATTTCAAATTCGCTTCTAGCTTCTCTTGAAACTTCTTCCCATTCTTCCGGATTTATTTCAGGAAAATAAACATCTCCCTCGGCATTAAATTTCATTATAGAAATAATCATTTCATCTGCCGTTTGAATTGCTTCAGGAAAAATTTGTCCGCCGCCGATAATAAATATTTTTTTATAGTTATTTTCTCTGCAATAATTATAAGCTTCATTAAGTGAAGATAGTACTTTTATTTCTTCCTCAATATATTTTAGATTCTTTTTTCTTGTTAGGATAATATTGAGCCTGCCTTTTAACGGTCCTTCCAAAGATTCAAAAGTTTTTCTCCCCATAATAATTGGAAAACCAAGCGTAGTATTTTTAAAATGCTGGAATTCTTCACTTGAATGCCACGGCATTTCTCCGCTTGATCTTCCGATAACTCCGTTTTGCGCTACCGCAGCAATAATTATTTTAAGCATTATTTGTTACAAGTGTTTCGGATTTCCATGGAGATTCGATATTTAATTTTGCCAGCTTTTCTTCAAACTCAAACAATTCCCTGTTCATGGTTTTTTTGGTTCCGTCTTCCTTCAGCCAACCGAATTGTTTCCCGAGTCCGTCAACCAGATCTTTTTCTCCCCTCAGCATTGCAGTAATAATTTTTATTTCCAGCCCGGAAAAAGTCATAGAGTTGATCATATAGTCCCAGAAAGCCTGCCAAGTAACGGGGACCCATCTTTTAACGACTTCATTGCAAATAGTTTCTGCATATTTTCTTATCTCAAGCTGTGCATTGGTTTCCATTCTTAAGGATAGGAAATGCAGAAGATTATGAAGATCAATTTTCCAGTAAGCTTCCGTATAAGTAGAAAGAGTTAAATCTTTTCTTGCCTGCTCGCGCGCCACACCGGCTTCAATTCTCTTATTATAAATTTTTCTTGTCATTTCATGAAGCTCCATCTCTTCATTCGTCAACTGCTCTCCGAGCGACGAATCTAAATATCCGCCGCTCCCCTGCCTGTTTATTGCAGACTGGAATCTCCATTCATCCGGTTTAGTAGTTTCGGCAGAATCAATAGCAATTGAATAGCGGGTAGAATATTCATTTATGTTTGCCGTACGATGACGGATCCATTGGCGCCAGCAGTCCATAGGAACACGGACATGCAATTTGATTTCACACATTTCAAAAGGGGTTGTGTGCTGGTGGCGGAGTAAATAGCGGATAAGCGCTTCATCTTCACGGATTTTCTTTGTCCCTTTTCCGTATGAAACCCTTGCCGCCTGAACGATGGATTCATCCGTACCCAGATAATCAATGACCCTTACAAAGCCGTCTTTAAGAACCTTAAACGGAACACCAAGAACTTCATCCAAAGCCGGGACCCGAAGTTTTTCTAATTTTTCAAAATTGTCGCTCATCAAAAATCTCCATTGTTTTGATTGAATAAAGGCAGGTGTAAAATATTTATTTTAAGTATTACAAAGTAATAAAAATTGAGGAAGGTTAAAATGAAGTATTCTTCAGTTGTTTAAAGCTGCAGAATTTTTTTTATTTCAATACATGCTGATTCTATCCCTTTTTCGACATTCTTCATGGAATCTTCTTTACTATTAAAGAATTTCGTTAACTCAATGGGAATTATTGACGGATTTAGCTTAATTTTTATTTCATCTTTAATTGTGCCGCAGCACAAAAATATTTTTTCGGCTGAGTTTTGAAAATTCCGGATAATGATCCATGTCCCTTTTTTCATTAGACTTTGAGAATCAAATGATCCCTCCCCGGTAATTAAATAATCGACTTTGCTTTTAATTTTTGCGAACTCTAAATGTTTAAGTATAAAATCCTCTGCTTTAATAATTTCAGCGTTTAAAAAAACTATTAACCCTGCCGCCAGTCCGCCGCCCGCTCCCGGTAAAATTTTACAATCTTTAATCAATCCTTTTTTACTAAAAATATTTACCAAATTAGAAAAACCTTCTTCCATAATTTCAATATCGTATTCCGATGCACCTTTTTGTCTCGCAAACATTCTTGAAGCGCCGCTTTCACCAAGTAAAGGATTTTCAACATCAACTACACAATAAATTTTAAAGGGAAGATTGATTTTATTCCATTCAAAATCTTCTACACTTCTGAAATTTTGAGGAAGGATTTCAAGGCTGTTACCTGAATTGTCGAATAGCTTTAATCCAAGACGGGAAACTGCTCCTAAGCCTAGATCATTTGTCCCGGTTCCGCCGATTCCGATAATTATTCTATCAGCTTTAATTTTATCTTTTTCAATGTCTTTTAAAATATGTTTCAATAGATCGCCGAGGCCTTTAGAGTTTAACCGAACCGGATTTCTCTTTAGTGAAGGTATAAGATTTAATCCGAGAATTTTTGCCGATTCAATATAAATCGTTTTATTTTTTTCATCATAACCCGCACTGCATTTAAACTTGGATTCATCAAAGGGAGTTGTTATAAAATAGTGCAGTTTTTTCAAATTAAAATTTGCAGCGCAGACATCAAGGAAACCATCGCCTCCGTCGGATAATGGCTTGACAAAAACTTTAAAATTTTTGTGAACCTTTAAATATTTTCTAAAATATTTTGAGATGGTTACCGAATCGGCAGATTCCTTAAAACTGTTGGGAGCAATTAAAATTTTTTTCATTTTTATGATTGAATATGAAATAAATAGAACGCAGATGACGCAGACCCGCCTTTCGGCGAGGCAGGTTTTGCAGATAATTGCAGATCATTTAAGTATTTCCACTGTTTTACTAAAAACCGTATCCACATTAATTCCTCCCGGACCTTCAAACCAGCATTTTTTCGGATCACCCCCGCAAACATTTGGACAGTAATTTTCCTCAGGTAAAATTATATGAGCCTCATTTCCCAACGGCCCCCATAATTTCGGCGAGCATGCAGTAAGCGGGCAGAAGAGAGAAACTGTTTTAACTTTCAGAGCCGCGGCAATGTGCATAGGCCCGGTGCTTGATGAAATGAAGAGATCCAATGCCGAGATATAAATAATCAAATCTCTTAATGAATTTATCCTGGGATAAACGACTCCTTCAATGTTTTTAACTTCATCAGGTATATTAATATCTGTCACAACTACCCGGATATTTTTCTGGTCAATTAGCTGTAGGATCAGTTTTTTATAATTCGGCGGTTTCCAATTGGGAGATGAACCGCCGTGCGTGTTATGAACTCCGATTAAAAACTTTTTTCCCCCCGCAAATTCTTTTTTGTATTCCGCTGCTTTTATTTTTTCTTGAACGGTTAAATGAATTTCAGTGTCAAGGTTATCTGTTATTACTCCAATTTTTCTTGCCATATCCATGCAGTAGTCTGCTTCATGACGCAGGGGATTGTACTTATGCCTGTGTACGCTTTTAGTATTTGTAATGAATTGATAAAACTTGTGGCCGACTCCGATTCTGTATTTAATCCCGCTGAAAAATAAAATCCAGTTTAGCCTTTCGGTTGGCAGCAGCATAAAGGAATGAGTGAATGAATATTTCCTTATTTTTGATACAAGCTTAAAGTACGCACGGATCTTATTTTTTTCAGGTGTTTCTTCATAAATGATTATTTCATCAACATGCGGATTGTATAAATAAATATCTTTTGTATACTCCCTAATGAGAACAGCAACGAAACAATCCGGAAAAGTTTTTTTCAGTTCCCGGGGAATCGGTGTGGACAGGACCACGTCCCCAATACGATCCGGCCGTGCAATGAGTATTCTTAAATTTTTCATCTATCTTTAAGGAGTGTATTATTAAACTTCCGCAAAATAAAGAATAATTTTATATTGATACTTCAAATTTCTATAAAAAATTGAATTTCTTAAAAATCAGTTAAAAGCAGTATTTGCAGCAATCTAAAGCAAATATTTTATTTACCTCAACATTCACTACCTCCTTCATTAAAAGTGATCTTCAATCATTGGAGAAAAATTATACCGTTTTTCCTGTTATCGGCTCCGGCTATAAAACTCCTTTTAAATATTTAAAATTGATAGGCAGCGTTGATATTACATTTTCCTGGTTTGCCTCGGTTTATTCATCCGTACTGATTTTTTTTACAAAAATCTTTAAAAAGAAATCAATCCTGATCCTTGGCGGCGTTGATGTAGCAAAAGAAAAAGAACTCGGCTATGGAATTTGGAACAGTCCATTGAAATCTGTTTTGGTAAAGTATGCAATTACAAATGCTGATAATGTTTTAGCAGTTGATGATTCTTTAAAAATAAAAGCAATGGAATTATGCAGGTACAGCGGAGAAAATATAAAAATATTGCCGACTGGTTTTGATCCTGGATATTGGAAACCTGCAGGTGAAAAAAATAACACTGTTTTGACAGTTGCTAATTGTCCCGATGCAGCCCGTGTAAAAATTAAGGGAATTGATTTCTTAATTCAAATTGCAAGGGCAGCAAAAGATTTTAAATTTATTGTAGTGGGCGTTGCAGACTATCTATTAAGTAGATTGGATATTCCGCAGAATATGAAATCGGTTTCATTTTTATCCCAATCCCAGCTTCTGATTGAATATCAAAAATCAAAAGTATACTTTCAGCCTTCATACATGGAAGGATTGCCGAATGCTTTATGTGAAGCAATGCTGTGCGAATGTTACCCCGTAGGAACTAATGTCGGCGGAATCCCGGCTGCTATTGGAAACACAGGTAGAATAATAGAATACGGCAGCGTTGAACAAGGGTGCTCTGTACTTACCGAAGCAATAACAAATGGAGACGGTAAATCTGCAAGGCTTCGAATTGCCTCAAGGTTTTCAAAAGAAAAAAGAGAAAAAGAATTGAATTCACTCATCGAGTCACTCAGCAAATGAGCGGAACGCGGATAAATCTGTTGACAGGTCTTCTTAAGTATGAACCCGGTTGGGAAACACTTCTAAACCAGATCGGCACACCATGGCAGACAATAAATTCTTCATCGGAAATATCATCTTCTTCATTCAGTATCATTATTGTAAATAAAGTACCGGACATGAATGAAAAAGAAATACTTCAACAATATCTTTTAAACGGCGGTTCAATTCTTACTCAGTTCGACAGCGGAAGGAATTTTATAAAAGATAACCTGGTAGAAAAGAATATTAATTCATTGCTCCCTTCCGGAGAACAATTTCAAACGTTTGATTTGCTCGATATTCATAATAATTGTATGATTAAAGGAGATGAGGCGGTTACTATTTCAAAGGCTGAGGGTTCCGGAACAATTGCTCACATTCCTTTTCCAATTAATGAAATTATTACAAAAATAATTGCTAAACGAAAAAATTTTTATTTTTCATCGAGAAGACTGCCTAATGAGATTGTAAGGCTTCAATCGTTAGGCCCGATCAGGAGATTAATTTTTTCTGTAATAGAATATCTTCATCACCGGCGCGGCATCCCTTTCATTCATACATGGTTTTTCCCACGCAACTCTCCGAGCATTTTTACATTTAGGATCGATTCGGATAGAGGTTCGCAGGATGAAATAGAGGATCTTTACAAACTGCTTGAACGTTTTGAGATTCCGGCTTCATGGTTTCTTGATGTTAAGAGTCATGAGACATGGATAAAATATTTTCAAAAATTTAATCACCAGGAAATCGGAATTCACTGCTACGAGCATGCATCTTATAAATCATTTGAGGAAAACTTCAATAATTTTCTTAAAGCCTCGGAAATATTAAGAAAGAATAATCTTGACTTTAAAGGATTCGCTGCACCATTAGGCAGATGGAATCGTGCAATAAACGAAGCCGCAGAAAAAATAGGATTTAATTATTCATCCGAATTCGGATTTGATTATGATAATTTTCCTTCATACCCATGGGTTTCAGGAAGATTCTCCAAGATATTGCAGCTTCCGGTGCATCCAATCTGCGCAGGTTCTATGCGCCGGGTTCAATTTTCCGGTGAACAAATGATTAAATATTTTATCGCTCATATCGACAAACAAATTGCTTTGAGGGAACCTGTTTGTTTATATCACCATCCTACCCATCATTACAATGACGTTTTTAAATCGGTTTTCGGCTATATTAACCTCCAGAATATTATAAAATTTTCTTATACACAGTATACCGGATGGTGGAAAAAAAGATTATCTGTCAAATTCAAATTCGTCTGGGAAATCGAATCGGGAAAACTTCAGGCAGAAACAAACCGCGTTGAAAAAGATGTCTGGTTCAGGATAAGTATACCGGATAATCAGGAAGTAATTACACCTTTAAATAGCGGAGAGATTTCTCTTTCATCATTTAATTTTATTGAGCTTGAAAAAATGTATAAATCTCCGCCGGATCTTTTCCGGGTCAGGAAATTCGACTGGAGACATATGATTTTCAATTCACTTGATTACTGGTATTCAAGAAAAAAATGAACATAACAATTGCCTGCTACCAGGCTATATCGCTGCTTCACGGGGGACCAAGAGTTCAGGCGCTGCAGACTAAAAGTGAACTTGAAAAACTCGGCGTGAATGTATCTCTATTTAATCCGTGGGAAAATTTTTCTCCGGATAAAACCGATTTAGTTCATTTATTCTCTGCAAATCTGGGAACCTTCCATCTTGCAAGAGTTCTCAACGCATTTTCATTTCCGTTTGCCGCATCTTCCATTTTTTTTTCGCAGCATAGCCCGGGATTTATTAAAAGGGCCGTTGCATTAAATAATTTTTTAAAGAAGATGCGGCAGGGTCTCTGGACCGATTATGTTTTTACGCAGCAGATTTGTCAATGGGCCTCCGAAGTAATGCCGAATACCACTGATGAAAGCAGGCTGCTTTCGGAAGGATTAAGCATACCAAAAGAAAAAATCACCATTATACCAAACGGGGTTGAACCAAGGTTCGAGTTTGGTGATCCGGCGTTGTTCAAGAAAAAATACGGAGTCGATAAATTCATCTTGAACGTAGGACATATTGGTCCCGTGAGGAAAAATGTATTAAACCTAATCCGCGCTTTGAAAGGAATTGATTACCCGGCAGTTATCATCGGGAAAATAACAAAGGGAAAATATGCCGAGCAATGTCTTCACGAGGCCAAACAAAATAAAAATATTACAATCATTGAAGGATTGGATAACAATTCCGAAATGCTTTTATCTGCATATGCCGCATGCGATGTTTTTGTTCTCCCTTCACTTTTCGAAACTCCCGGCATAGCGGCACTGGAAGCTGCGCTTGCGGGCGCAAAGATCGCTATTACACCGTACGGGGGGACAAAAGATTATTTCGGATCAATGGCCGTTTATACAGATCCCAAATCGGTTGAATCAATAAGGAGAGGCATTACTGATTCTGTGAATCAGCCGAAGAATCCGGCCTTAAAGGAACATATTAAAAAAGAATATCTTTGGAGCTGCGTGGCGGAAAAAACTTTGAAGGTTTACAAAAAAGTGCTGGGAAAATAAATCCGCTTTAGTTCAGTATAAATCATTCCTAATTAACTCAAATCAAAATTTTTTTAATAAATTCTAATTCCTCTTTTCCGATTCCGGCAATAAAGGCTAAAAACATTATTGCTGCTGCTCCTATTAATAACTGGTATGAAAAAGCAAAGTTCGAAAAGATGATCAGCGGAATTATTATTAAAGCAAATCCGACGGGAAGAATGATATTTCTTGCAACAATGATATTTAATCTGCTTTTTAGTCTAAGATACATTATAACAAAGCAAGTAAGTTCAAATAAAACTAATGAAGCGGCAGCACCTGCACTCCCGTAGCTAGCAGTTAAAACAGTAACCGCAATAAAAAATACAACCATTCCGGCAAACAAGGATATTGTATAAATCTTCTCCTCGTTCATTGCAATTAAAGTGTAAGTAAATACGGAATTCAATAATGTCAGCAGAAAATTTCCCAGGAGCACCTGGAAAACAATTGTGGATTCTGTAAAAGAAGGGCCAAACAAGGATAAAATCAGGAATTCAGCTGAAATTAAAGCCAGCAATGTCACCGATAAACCAAAAAAAGAAATAATTCTCAATATTATGTTGAAGTTTTTATCTAGTTCAGCAGGATCAGGATTTAATCGCAGATATCTTACTATCTTGGGGAAAAACAATGCATTGAAGACGCGGTCTAAAATCAGGAGCAAAACAATAAGCTTATATGCCGCGCTGAAAATGCCCGATTCCGATACATCCCAGACAAGACCAAGATAGATTACCGGAAACATTATAACAAACTGGGCTATAATTGCTGCCAATCCAAGCGGCAGCGATTCCTTAGCAATACGGAAAAAATGAAAGCTCTTTAAATCGATTTTGATTGAAAATTTTTTCTTAAAAAAAATTAATAAAAGGATAATGGAGTTTATAATTCCGCCTATTATCCATCCTATTCCGGCGAGGACCGTATCATTTTTATTTACTACAAACAAAAGGAGAAAAACAAAATATGAAATCGACCCAGCAGCCCTGCTGAAAGCTATCGATTCCATACTTTGAACACCCTGGAAAAACCACTCAAGCAGAACTGCCGAAGGAAATAGAAACAATAAGTAGACTATAATTACTTCACCTAATTCTTTCGATATAATAAAAGAATAAACTATAACTGCCGAGACTATAAAAAGTATTATCGAAAAAAAAATCCTTGCAAGGAAGATATCGCCAGTCAGTTTTTCAGTTGAACCAAGTTCGGATGCAATTTTTTTAGTACCGAGCAGCGTAAGCCCGCCGTTAGATACAATCATTGCATAGCTAAGAACAGCTAAACCTATATTAATCACTCCGAAATTGGATGTTCCGAGAATGCGGGCCAGGTATGTAACCGAAAGGAATGCAACAAAACGGGCAATAAATTCAATAGAAAAGAGTGAGATAATATTTTTGACGTTTTTATTTAAGTTCATTAAATGTCAGCAAGGAGTTTCATAAGAATTTTCAATCCACCAAAAGATCTATTTCCTCATCCTCTTAACTATTAATTGCAGTTTTCTCATCATCTTTAACTCTACACTGTTCCGCTTTTAAAATTACCGAATTCAAAAAAACTGCAGCAAAAGGGAGCAGGGCAATTAAAAAAGGATACTTAAATCTCGGAATTCCATATACAGTCAAAGTAATTAAAACTCCAATCAAACTAAACAGAATCAAAATATAATTTTCACTATTAAAGCCGTTCGTTTTTTTCAACAGGAAAATCCCTTTTACTATCCATACCAACAATAAAATATAGTAGATATAGTGAACAGACTGCAAAGTTAAATAGGCAGCTTTTTCAAAAGCAGTGGATTGAGGCATTAAACCCGAAGCACTCTTATTCAGTTTTATATGTTTAGCAATGCGATATAAATTCCAATCCTGCATATTCATTAAAGGGGAAACAGCATAATCATCCCAAAGAAATATGAATCCGATTTTCATCGGAATCAAACTTATCCATTTCAACGGATGAGATTTTATCCAATCCAAAGCTTTTGTTTTCCATATTTCCCCTTTTTCCATATAAGTTTTTTTTTCAGAGCCCGGAATAAAGCCCGGCTTGTTTTCCGTCAGCACTATTTCATTGTACGAACCTGTTGCATCATTGTTTGCACCGATAAGAAGATTAACTGAACCTGTTGTGGATGTGTAGATGAATTTTCCGAAATGCTGAAGATTAAACAAACCAAATAACAGGATAAAAAATGCCGAGCCTAAAACTAAGTGAAAAAATTCTTTACGTACTTTAAATTTTTTATATACTTGAAATGAAAAAACTATAATGTATGCGGCAATCAGCGCCCAGCCTAAAGGCCTGACACCAATTGATGCTGCTGCAAATATGCCTGAAAGAATTGAAGAATATTTTGTTTTCTTCAAGTAGAAATAAACGCTTGCAAAAATTAATACGCCGAATAACAGTTCGGTATAGTTTGTAATTACAAATCCCAATGTATTTAAATAAAATATGTATAAAACTGCAGCTATCCCGGCGGTATTTTCATTAAAAATGATAAAGGAAATTTTATACAATAATAAAAGCTGTAAAAGATTTAAAAGAATATTCAGCACTCCTATTGCAATAGTTGAGTTGCTGATGCTTAGAGCAATTATAAGCAGATCGATATAAAGAGGGGCGATGATATAATTTTCATACAAATGAATTTGCGCCGGGTAAAAAGATTTATAGCTTATACATTCCTGTGCAAGCTTATAGTAATAGTACGAGTCGCTTCTGAATTCAACAGGGAAAAAGATTATAAAAACAAACTGTATAAGAATATATACCCCGAGTAAATAGGAGAGGTTCTGCTTAAAAAAATTTATAAGCTTGAACATTTAGAGGGCAAAATATGTTAGTAAGAAATCGGTTAAAATCTAAAATTAAGAGATATTGAATGCCCTGAGCCTAATCCCAGCTGAAACGGTGAAAGTGCATAATCAAAAGATAAACTTCCCCACTTTAATCCGAGTCCGCCAGTAAAGCTTTTCGATTCATAACCCGACTGATAACCTCCCCTGAGAGCAATCAGTTTATTATATAAGATCTCAGCTCCGAAATTTAAATGAAGATCATCGACATCAAGGTATTTCTGAAGCTCGGCTGCCGTTGTGATTTCAAATTTAGAGTCATTTAAGACAAAATTATATGAGGGGCCGATTCTGACTTCAGAGGGAAGCTTTGTCTCCTCTTCTCTTAATTTATTCATGCTTCCTAAATTTCTAACTGCTGCAGAAGCCGATAATCCTTCAATGGGAGTTGCATAATACAGGCCTAAGTCAAATCCTAAACCTGTTGATTCGTCAACCAGCATTCCTTCATATAAATATTTAATGGAGAAGCCTGCCGCAATATTATCCGTAATTGCAAAACCGGTGGAAATACTTCCGAAAAAATAATTTGCATCGAAAGTTGATTCGGGCTCGGGAACGGCACGGGAATGAACTTCGATATCCCCTACCGAAGTAACATTAAAGCCGACACCAAACGGCAGGCCTAAAAAATCAAACTTTACACCCAACAATTCGCTTCGAATATCCTGGATCCATTCATTATGCATAAACATAAATTCAGTTCCGTCCACAAGGCTCAGTTTTGCAGGATTGTAAAAAAGAGATGTTACATCGTTTGAACCGGAGGCGCCGGCATCTCCCATGGCAATATTTTTTGCACCGAATCCGAATTTAAGAAATGATAAACCGGTATTGCCTGCCGACTGAGGGTGAAGAGGTAAAATGAAAATAAACGCAAAAAGGAGCAAAGCTAAAAAAATTATTTTTTTCATCTTTATAAAATTAAATGGAAAAACATTGAAAAAATTTCTTTTAAAATTTAACGCTTATGCCTACAATGTGCCTGTCAAACGGTGAATATGGTTCCAATACAAATGCGTAATCAATCCCTACTAAAATCGAATTAAGGGGATAAAAATAGGAGAATCCTAATGAGGGATTCATCTCATAATCATTATTTTTAAGATTAAAATTATCTACTCCGCCTCTAAGGAACAATTGCTCAATAATATTGTATTCTACTCCGGCCCGAAGAATATGTGTTTCTGCGTTGCTGTTCTCGAACTCCGCGGCGGCAATTATTCCGGCTTCCTGATTTCTGTATCTCACTCCAACTTTTGTAAGCACGGGAAAATTATCTGTAGAAGTAGATCCCTCAATATCGTAAATTGGTGAAGTGTTCCATTCATATTGAGTATTCAGGTCGCAAACCAACAAAGAAAAATTCCATTGATCGTTAAATTTATAAAGCAAACCGAGATCAAATCCGAATCCGGAAGAATTTATTTCTTCATAGAGCTTGTAGTAATAAATTTTAGCGGCTATTCCGACAGCAAATTTCTCGGAGAACCTGTTAGCCAGGCCGATAAAGAATTGATTTTCAGAAGTTGAAAGATCACCGGTCTTTGCACCGTCATTATCTCTTCCGTCAATCTTGCTAACCCCGGCATTAATAATACCTAAACTTACTCCCGCTGTGGCTTTGGGTTTTCTATCGGATGAAGTATCTCTTGAAGAAAAGAACTCGAACTTCCTTGTAAAATTTATAAAATTAAGGGATCTGTCAAGCGATAAAAAAGAGTAAGAGGTTTGAAACATATTTCCTTCCTGAAATGCAGAGAGAGCAGGATTATAATACGAGA